>JAFXDI010000022.1 GCA_017521245.1 Bacteroidales bacterium | reverse complement strand
TGGCGATGTAACAATAGAGGCAGTCTTCACAGGACCCGACTTGGTAGGAATCGCAGATGCAGATGCAGAAGCAGTTCAAGTATATGCTACTGACGGCGTAATCTATATCAATGGTTACGAGGGAGAAGTTAAAGTTGTAAACATTAGTGGCCAAGTTGTAAAAGAGTTTGTTGCTAATGGCAATGCAGAGGTATCTATTGCACAAGGAATCTACTTCGTAGTAAGCGGAGACCAAGTAACAAAAGTTGTGGTTAAGTAAGAGTAAAAGCCAAGAGATTGGCTTTTACCGAACGACAACAAGTTAGAGGTTAAAGACCTCAAAGTTGTGGTAAAGTAAGAGTTTGATTAATTATCTTTGTGGGGACGTGGTCTGCCACGTCTGTCCAGAAAAATTAATCATTTACTAACAATAACCTAACAGGGGTTACACTTTTGAGTGTAACCCCTGTTTTATCTAATGACCTTAATAACTAAAAAGCAGAATGAAATTTTACCAAACCATTAATAGGCGAAGATTCAATTTTTGTGATTGATATATTAAGACTTTGAGCAACTTCATTTAATATATTTTTGTAGTAGTAGGCAATAGAACCAATAAAAGCAATATTATTAGTTTGGTAATCATATTGCATAACATTGCGAATAAAGAATTCTTTAAAACTGGCGAATACAATATTATAAATACTTGGGTTATCTATATGCTTATAAATATGAGGAGATAGAGATGCCAAGAATCTATTAGGGAAAGCTTTTCGATAAACTCTATCAATAATCTCCCCTTGAGTAAGGCTGCTTTCATATAAGAATTGTTCTTTTAACTCTTCTCCAAACTGATTTTTTAGCAGACCACCAATAAATAATCTGCCTATAACAGCACCGCTGCCCTCGTCGCCAAGAATAAATCCCAAAGGAGATATATTTCTTTCTATAATATCTCCATTGTAATAGCAGGAGTTTGAACCTGTACCAAGAATACAGGCAATACCTTTCTCTCTACCAAACAATGCACGAGCAGCACCCAATAGATCAGAGTTAACCTCAATTAAAGTGTTACTATCAACAATCTCCGAAATAGAACATTTAACAACCTCTCTTTTCTCAGGAGTGCATCCGGCACCATAAAAATATATGGCAGAAATTTTATCAACAGAATCCAACTCTGATAAAACCTGTTTAATCTTCTCTGTTATCTCCTCTTTGCTCTCAAAGTATGGGTTAATGCCTTTTGATTTAATACATTTAATTATAATACCATCCTCAACAAAACACCACTCTGTTTTGGTAGAACCACTGTCAGCAATAACAATCATTGGTTATATATTATATGTTTATATACAAAATTATAAACAAAAAAGTATTATCTTCGCAAAAACAAATAAAAAAACAATGTTGAGTAAAGCAAAAATAAAATTTATACGAGCTCTTTCTCAAAAGAAGGAGCGATATGAACAAAAACTATTTATTGCAGAAGGCGATAAATTGGTAGGCGATACTCTCTCATTGTTTAATTGTAAATTATTGGTAGCAACCCCCGAGTGGTTGCAAACTCACAATACCACATCTTGCAACGAGGTTATAGAGGCAACCCACGATGAGATAGCAAAAGCATCGCTTATGCAATCGCCACAAAATGTTATAGCCGTTTATGAGATGCCACAAAACACTATTGCACCTGATGAACTAAAAGGGAAATTGCTGTTGGCATTAGATTGTGTTCAAGATCCGGGTAATTTAGGAACAATAGTTCGTATAGCCGATTGGTATGGAATAGATACAATACTCTGTTCCGAAGGCTGTGCCGATATTTACAATCCCAAAACCATACAGGCAACAATGGGAGCACTGGCGAGGGTGAAGGTAGTATATGTAAATCTTGCTGAAACACTTAAAAATATCAACAAACCTATATACGGAACATTCCTTGACGGCGAGAATATTTATGATACATCGCTAACCAACGATGCCGTTATTGTAATGGGTAACGAAGGAAACGGAATATCAAAAGAGATAGAAGAGTTGGTGACAAAAAAAATTCTACTTCCGCCATACCCAATAGGTAGAGAAAAAGTAGAATCCCTAAACGTTGCAGTAGCCACCGCCATCACTTGTGCAGAGTTCCGTAGAAGCAGTTGTTAGTTTTCGGCTAAAGCCCCTTCTTTTTTGCTTCATCCCAAAGAGAATCCATCTCTGTGAGGTTACTCTCTTTAAATGATTTGCCTTGTTCTGTCAAGCACTTCTCAACATAGTTAAAACGGCGAGTAAATTTTTGGTTTGTTCTCTCAAGAGCATTTTCCGGGTTAATCTTATACAAACGACCTGCATTTATAAGAGAGAATAACAAATCTCCAAATTCAGCCTCTGTTTTATCAGCATCACCACACTTAATCTCCTCTTCAAATTCACTTATCTCTTCTCTGACTTTATCCCAAACATCCTCTCTGTTTTCCCAATCAAAACCAACATTTCTGGCTTTATCTTGTATGCGATAAGCTTTAACTAAAGCGGGGAGGGCAGTAGGAACACCACCCAAAACGGTTTTATTTCCGCCCTTCTCTTTGAGTTTAATCTCCTCCCAACTCTTCTCAACTTGTCCGGCACTATTTGCAACAGCCTCGCCAAACACATGAGGATGACGGAAAATAAGTTTATCACAAAGAGCATCGCAAACATCGGCAATATCAAAAGAACCTTTCTCGCTACCAATTTTTGCATAAAAAACAATATGCAATAGCAAGTCTCCAAGTTCCTTCTTTATATTTATCTCATCATTATTGGTTATAGCCTCACAAAGTTCGTATGTCTCTTCAATTGTGTTTGCCCTTAAACTTTCGTTAGTCTGTTTTCTGTCCCATGGACATTTTTCACGAAGTTCATCCATAACATCAAGCAATCTTTCAAAAGCCTTTAATTGAAGTTCTCTTCTCTTGTTCATCCTCTTTACATTAAAAATGTTACATATAGTGCAAAATTAATAATTAAAATTGAAAAGGTTATGCTAAAAATGTAGTATCTTCGCATTAATATATGAATAACAATATAACAATGTTAAGTACAATTATATCGGAGCAAGAGCAAAATCTGTTGCAGCAAGCAATAGAGAAGAGTCACAATGTAGTGATTGTTGCGCACGTTGCCCCTGATGGTGATGCTGTTGGCTCTTCTTTAGCATTGCGTGGAGTATTGTTGCAGTTAGGTAAACAAGTAGAGGTTGTTATGCCCGATGCACTACCAAAATCAATAATGTTCTTGCAAGGAGCTCCTGATATAAATATATACAAAAACAATACAGAGAGTTGTAAAGAGATTATTGCAAATGCAGATACTATCTTCTGTTTAGATTTTAACGAGCCAAAACGAGTAGATTTAATGCAAGAAGATTTAGTAAAAGCTAAAGCCTATAAGGTGATGATTGATCACCATATCCACCCTTCGGATTTCTGTAACTTAATAATCTCATACCCTCAAATATCATCAACATCACTATTGGTTTACAAAATCTTGAATCAATTAGGATTAGAGGAAAAGGTTCAAAAATCAGAGGCAGAGGCAATATATACAGGAATGATGACCGATACAGGAAATTTCTCCTATAACTCAAACGATTCTGATATATATATTGCAATATCTCAATTGTTGCAAAGAGGAATAGATAAAGATGAGATATACAAAATAGTTTGTAACACTTCAACAATCAGCAAACTAAAACTCAACTCTTATGCAATATCAGAGAAGATGGAAATCCTTGAAGGTGGTGTTGCAATAATAACCCTTACACGTAGTGAACTAAATAGATACTCATATCAAAAGGGAGATACCGAAGGCTTAGTAAATCAACCTTTGGGAATAGAGGGCGTGAATGTCTCTATATTTTTCCGAGAAGAGAGCGATTATGTAAAAGTATCATTACGCTCCGTTGGAGAGTATGCAGTAAACATAATTGCTTCTGAGTTGTATAATGGAGGAGGGCATAAGAATGCCTCAGGAGGCGAGTTCTTTGGGACAATCTGTGAAGCAGTAACTCTCTTAAAGAGTCAAATAAACAAATACATATAGTAAAACTAATGAGTAGTAAAATTTTTAATAGAGTAATAATTTTTTTAATATCACTTATAACTATATCACTAACGGCGTGTGATAAAACAGTGACTTATGCCGATTTGTTAGACCAAGAACGAAAGTCAATAAGTAAGTTCTTGAAGTACGGAGGCATATACACCGAAGAGTTGCCGGCAGATACATCACTAATAAAGGTCTCTGGAACTCGTAATGCTATCTCAACAAAAGTTCCCTTTTATGAATTAGAGAATGATGTATATATGCAAGTGATAGATAAAGGAAACGGACGTACCATAAAAGAGGGGGAGAGAGTATATTTTCGTTTCTTAAGAGTTAACTTGAATACATGGGCAACAGCTCCTTACGATATTAAAATGTTTGATATGAATAACGGCGGAGTAGGAAATTTTTACTATCCCGATATAAACGAATATTGTTTTGATTATATTCAAGATTATAATGTTCCTATGTCGCAATATTACGATTATAGATTAGGTATAGAGTATCCATTGGCACATCTATATGATAGAGCAAAAGTCTATTTGATATTACCCTCAAAGGTGGGATTTTCTGAGAGTGTGTCATCAGTTGTACCATATTTATATTACATAGAATATACAATTGCAAAAAACTAAAACTTTAGAACTATGTCATTAATTAAATCAATTTCAGGAATTAGAGGAACAATCGGCGGAGAACCAGGAGATTGTTTAACCCCATTAGATGTAATAAAATTTACATCAGCCTATGCAACATTTATTAAAAAAACGACAAAGGTTACAACTAATAAGATAGTAGTTGGTCGTGATGCTCGTATATCAGGCGATATGGTATATTCATGCGTAGCAGGAGCATTGACAGGAATGGGATTTGATGTTATAAACATTGGATTGGCAACAACACCTACAACTGAGATGGCAGTAGTTATGGAGGGTGCTTGCGGAGGTATAATATTAACAGCAAGTCACAACCCCAAACAATGGAATGCTCTAAAACTTTTAAACGAAAAAGGAGAGTTCTTGAATGCGGCAGAAGGAAAAGAAGTTTTAGAAATTGCGGCGGCAGAGAGTTTTGAGTATGCCGATGTTGACTCTCTTGGAAAAGAGATAAAAAACGATACATATACAGCACGTCATATCGAAGCGGTATTAAACTTACCACTTGTAGATGCAGAGGCAATCAAAAAAGCAAATTTCAGTGTAGCAATTGATTGCGTAAATTCAGTAGGAGGAGTAGCAATACCCGAGTTACTTGAGGCATTAGGAGTAACAAAAGTAGAGAAATTGTTCTGCACACCAAACGGACAATTTCCTCACAATCCAGAGCCACTCCCTCAACACTTGACAGAAATCTCATCTTTAATGAAAAAAGGAGGCGTAGATGTAGGATTTGTAGTTGATCCAGATGTTGACCGTTTAGCAATAATATGTGAAGATGGCGAAATGTTTGGAGAGGAGTACACTCTTGTAGCATGTGCCGATTATGTATTGCAAAACACACTTGGAAACACAGTGTCAAATATGAGTTCTTCAAGAGCATTACGCGATGTTACACAAGCAATGGGAGCATCATACTCACCAGCAGCAGTAGGAGAGGTTAACGTTGTAACAAAAATGAAAGAGACAAACGCTATAATCGGTGGCGAGGGTAATGGAGGAGTAATCTATCCTGAACTTCACTATGGACGTGATGCTCTTGTTGGAGTAGCTCTTTTCTTAACTTATCTTGCAAAATGCGGTAAAAAAGTTAGTGAACTACGTGCAGGATATCCTCAATACTCAATAGCAAAAAAACGTCTTGATTTAACACCTACAATGGATATAGATAAGATATTTGAGGCTGTAAAAGAGAAATATGCTGAGTATGATGTAAACGATATTGACGGAATAAAAATAGACTTTCCTGATCGTTGGGTACAACTTCGCAAATCAAATACAGAACCAATAGTTCGTATATATGCCGAAGCAAAAACAATGGAGGAGGCAGAAAAGACAGCTGATGATATTATTGCAGTAATAAAATCGTTCGACTAATAAAAAGGTCTATTCTAATTTGTAATAAGATTATAATATAAAGTAAAAGAGTTCGGCATCACCGAACTCTTTTGCTTTGTATCTCATTTTATAAAGTTACTAAGTTAAGCAAATAACTCCTTAAAGTATTCCCATACAAACGCTATAAATTTTGAAATATATACAATTGCAGCAATTAGTAATATTGTAATTGTAAATATTAGAACAAGAGAGATAATTGCCTTTTTATTAACCTTATTGATAGTCTCTTTATCGTTGTTTACATAGCCAATAATAAGTTTTAGATTTTTGATATATGCCTTATTATAAAAATCTATTATGTTCCCAATAAAAAATGGAATCATACCAACGAGTGCGTCAATAAGGATATTGAGAGTTATGGCAAGTGTTAGAGGAATAGATCTTAACTTTATGGCAGAAACATATATCGATGGGATAGAGCATAGAGGAGGAATAATATCCCCGGCAATAGGAATAAATCCTATAATAGGGTCAATATAATATTTATCCATTAAGTTAGCAAGAGTGCAAACAAGTTTATAAGATTTAGAATTTTCAACCTTACAACTCTTTTTGTTTGTTATCTCTGTATAGTATGGTTTCTCCTCTTTTATCTCAATTTTGACAATAGTGGCACCTTTTGTCAAATTTGTAATGTGCTTTTTATAACCCTCTGAGTTGATAAACTCATTATAAGATTTACACTTTTCAAACTCTTTTTGTAACTCTAAGGAGACTTTTTCAATTTCCTCAATCTTGCAATTTACAATCACAAGCATATCATCACTCAGAACTATACCTTCACATTCACTCTTAAACGGTGTAATATCTGCCACATAACCATTAGAATCTATGCGTACAATATGGTTTTTAAGAATATTGCCATTGTAGCATACATTTCCTAAATACCCCTTTATCATATCTACTTCGTGTGTATTCTTTCAAGAGTAATACTATCAATATGAGTAACTCTCCATTCAGGTATTGCAGGAACATAGAAACTTCCCATAACTCTTCTTATAGAACCTTTGCTTTTAACTTCAATAGAGTCCCAGCCATTTTTGAAGATATTCTTTTTGGTGATAGTCGTTGAATCTCTACTCTCTTTTACAGCCAAAATAACATGCGATTCATAAGGACTATCTTCTCTTGAGGTAAGTTTGAATTTTAATTTAAACAAATCTCCATCTTTAAAATTGTCATCATACGGAACTGTAAAAGATAGTAAGTTATTATTAAGTCTGCCTTCAAAAATGTAGTGGGGATTTATGTTCCAAATATTAACAGTATCACCCGAACGTGTCATACCCGTAAACATATCCTTTTGGTTGTTCATAAGAGCCAGCAGAGAGTTATTCTCCTCTTGAAGTCGCATTATAACTTTATCGTAAATCTCAATATACTCTTCAAGATTTGCACCATACCAAACAATAGAGGTATCAAACTCAGCGCCAGTTACCCCATGTTTAGCATATATCGAATTTTTTACAGAGTCTTGAGCCAATTTATTATTAGCCAAATATTTACTATTCTCCATGTATGCCTCTGCTTTATGAATATCAACAAGCAGATTTTCCATAGTTTTAGGTTTAATAACATCTCCGGGAACTTTGCTGCAAGCAGCCAGAGTGATAGAAGAAACAACTAAGCTTATAATAAAAAATCGTTGCATTACTCTTTTTCTTTTGAAAATTCAAACGATAAAGATTTTCTGTAAAAAATCAAAACTAAAGCAATACCTATTGTGATTGCAGAATCGGCAATATTAAATACAGGTTCAAAGAACTCAAAGTATTCTCCACCCACAAAAGGAATCCAATCAGGCCAAACAAAACTGAATAGAGGGAAATATAGCATATCTACAACACGCCCATACATAAAATTGGCATAACCGCCCTCTGCGGGAAACAGAGTGGCAATCTCTGGAAATCTTGGAGCATTAAAGATTACACCATAAAAAAGACAATCAATAATATTTCCCAAAGCACCGGCAAAGATGAGAGATATAGAGATAAGATACCCTTTCTTTAAATTATTGTTTTTCTTAATAAGTTTGTAAATGTAGTACCCTATTAAGGTAATTGCAACAATTCTGAATATGGTCAAGAATAGTTTGCTACCCAACTCCATGCCAAATGCCATTCCATTGTTCTCAATAAAAAGAATCTTAAACCAAGAGAAAACATCAATGCTTTCCCCTAAATACATATTGGTTTTAACTAAGAATTTTGAAGTTTGGTCAATTATTAGAACCAATAAGATAACAATTACACTTAACCAAATATATTTACGTTGTGTTTTATTTATCATAATAAAATCTTAAAAAGAGAAGAGTATAACAATAGTCATAATTATCACATTGTTATACACTTCTCTTAAAGTTATTACCTCTATTTTACAATGATCTTTCCCTCTTCTGTTTTTTATCATCGGAGCGAAAATCGTTGTATTTATTACTTCCTGTTGTTTTTTGCATCCACTGATAATGTAGCGTGAGGAACGGCACGAAGTCTCTCCTTTGGTATCAGTTTACCGGTCTCGCGGCAAACACCATAAGTTTTGTTCTCAATTCTAATCAATGCAGCTTCAAGGTGTTGAATAAATTTCATTTGGCGTTGTGCTAATTGACCAGCCTCTTCTTTACTTAATGTAGAAGCACCCTCTTCTAAAACTTTAAAAGTAGGAGAAGTATCTGAAGTATCGTTTCCATCAGAATTAACGATAGCCGCTTTTAGGCTATTATAGTAATTATAAGCATCTTCAAGTTTCTCTTTGATTAATGCTTTAAACTCTTCAAGTTCCTCATCAGAATATCTTGTTTTTTCGCTCATAGTTTTTTAGTTTAAAAAAGGTTTATACTTACTCAATAACGCAACAAATCAAATAATGTTTATTAAACCAAGTTTGTTGTTGCAACAAATATATAAAATCAAACTTATATATGCAAGAAACAAAACTCTTAATTATAATAAGTATATAAACTTATAATATTAGCATTTGGTAATTGCAATCTTTAATACAAATCCGTCAAAGTCAATATCGGCTGCATTTTCTGGCATTGTATCCGAAACTGCAATACTATTTGCTAAAACTTGTTTAGCAATGTACTCTCCATAAACTTCAACAGCCTTGTCTGTCTCATCGTTCTTCTCAATAGTAACACAAATCTTATCGGTAATCTCTAAACCTCCAGACTTACGCATATTTTGAATACGATTAACTAGCTCACGCGCAATACCTTCTTGTTTCAACTCCTCAGTAACAGTTATGTCAAGAGCAACAGTAATATTACCTTCGTTGGCAACTAACCAACCGGGAATATCTTCTGAGATAATCTCAACATCGTTTAATTCAACAATAGCCTCTGTTCCCTCAATATCAAATTTAAATGAGCCCTCTTTCTCAAATACCGAGATATCGTGTTGCTCCATTTTAGCAATAGCAGCGGCAAGTTGTTTCATAATCTTACCATAACGAGGGCCAAGTTTCTTGAAGTCAGGCTTAACTCTCTTAACTAAGATACCTTCTGTATCATCAACAAACTTAATCTCTTTAACGTTAACCTCGTTTAAAACAAGTTCTTTGACTGCCTCTATTTGTGTTTTTTGTAACTCGCTAACAACTGGAACCATAATAGCAGTAAGAGGTTGTCTTACCTTAATGTTAACCTTTCTACGAAGAGCCAAAATCATCGAAGTCATATCTTGAGCAATCTTCATTCTCTCTTCAAGGTCTTTATTTATGAGAGCCTCATTACAAACTGGGAATAAACTCAAATGAACTGATTTGTCATCTCTTCCAGTAGCAGCTATCAAATCGCAATAAAGTTTGTCAGCAAAGAAAGGAGATATAGGAGCCATTAGCGAAGCAATAGTCTCCAAACAAGTATATAGAGTCTGGTAAGCCGAAAGTTTATCACTATTCATACTACCGCCCCAGAAACGTTTACGATTTAGGCGAACATACCAGTTACTCAAATTGTCGTTAACAAAATCTGAAATTGCACGACCTGCACGAGTAGGCTCATAGTTGTTATAATGCTCATCAACCTCCTTGATTAATGAGTTCAATAGAGATATAATCCATTGGTCAATCTCAGGACGCTCACTAACCGGAATCTCTGCTTCATTAAAGTTGAAGTTATCAACATTAGCATAAAGAGCAAAGAATGAGTATGTATTATAAAGAGTCCCAAAGAATTTACGGCGTACCTCTTCAACTCCATCAATATCAAATTTAAGGTTATCCCAAGGCGAAGAGTTTGTAATCATATACCAACGCAAAGGATCTGAACCATATTTCTCAATAGCACCAAAAGGATCAACCGCATTGCCCAAGCGTTTCGACATCTTATTGCCGTTCTTGTCAAGAACAAGACCATTAGAAACAACCGCTTTATAAGCAATGTTATCAAATACCATAGTACCTATTGCGTGCAGAGTAAAGAACCATCCACGTGTTTGGTCAACACCCTCAGCAATAAAGTCAGCAGGGAAAATCTTTCGGTCATCAAACAACTCTTTATTCTCAAAAGGATAGTGAACTTGAGCGTATGGCATAGCACCGGAGTCAAACCAGACATCAATCAAGTCGGTTTCACGTTTCATAGGTTTACCACTCTCCGAAACAAGAGTAATATCATCAACGTATGGACGGTGCAAATCAATCTTGTCATAATTTTCTGGAGAGTAGTCGCCGGGAACAAAGCCAACCACTTTGTATGGGTTTTCGCTCATAATACCAGCGGCAACAGCCTTCTCTATCTCGTCGTAAAGTTCCTCTACTGAGCCAATGCAAATCTCCTCGCCCTCTTCGCTACGCCAGATGGGCAGGGGAGTACCCCAGAAACGGCTGCGAGACAAGTTCCAGTCGTTAAGATTCTCCAACCATTTACCAAAGCGTCCTGTTCCAGTGGATTCAGGTTTCCAGTTAATAGTTTTGTTTAGTTCGCTCATACGCTCTTTGCAAGCAGTAGAACGGATAAACCAGCTATCCAAAGGATAGTATAATACAGGTTTGTCGGTACGCCAACAGTGAGGATAGTTGTGAATATGCTTTTCGATTTTGAATGCCTTATCCGAAGCCTTCATCATCATACATATAGCAATGTCCAAAGTCTCATCCTTATCAGTCAAGTTAGCATCGTATGCGTTCTTAACAAATCTGCCCTCAAACTCTTTGTAAAGTTCAACATTTACGCAGTTTTTAACAAACTCCTCATCAAGTTCCTCTATCAAATAGAATTTACCAGCGAGGTCAACCATTGGGCGAGTCTCGCCTTTTTTGTTAATCATGTGCAAAGGAGGAATACCTGCTGCTTTAGCAACAAATGCGTCATCAGCTCCAAAAGTGGGAGCAATGTGAACAATACCAGTACCATCTTCAGTGGTAACATAATCTCCGGGAATAACTCTGAACGCATTCTCTCCAGGATTTACCCAAGGAATAAGTTGCTCATATTTCATTCCCACAAGGTCGCTACCTTTGTATTCGGCAATAATGCGGTAAGGAACAACCTTGTCGCCTTGTTTATACTCTTCCATAGCAGCCTCAGCACCTTTTGGATTGAAGTGAGCAGCCACAAGAGCCTTTGCAAGAACAGCAGTTATAGGTTTTCCTGTATATGAGTTGTATGTTTGAATAGCAACATAATCAATCTTGTTACCCACACAAAGAGCAGTGTTTGAAGGCAAAGTCCAAGGAGTAGTTGTCCATGCCAAGAAGTAAGGAGTTCCCCATTTTGTCATCTCCTCTTTAGGATTAACAATCTTAAATTGAGCAACTGCAGTAGTATCTTTAACATCGCGATAACAACCGGGTTGGTTCAATTCGTGCGAACTCAAACCTGTTCCTGCTGCTGGTGAGTAAGGTTGAATAGTGTATCCTTTATAAAGTAAATCTTTGTTGTAAAGTTGTTTTAGTAACCACCAAAGAGTCTCAATATAGCGGTTGTCGTAGGTGATATATGGGTCATTCATATCAACCCAGTAACCCATTTTGTGAGTAAGGTCTTCCCACTCACGAGTATATTTCATAACCTCTTTACGACAAGCGGCATTATACTCTCCAACGCTTATGGTTTTACCAATATCCTCTTTTGTGATACCAAGAAGTTTTTCAACACCAAGTTCAACGGGCAAACCATGAGTATCCCATCCCGCTTTACGTTTAACTTGAAAACCTTTCATAGTTTTGTAACGGCAGAAAATATCTTTGATAGAACGAGCCATTACGTGGTGAATACCGGGCATACCATTAGCCGATGGAGGCCCCTCAAAAAACACAAACGAAGGAGCGCCCTCTCTGAGTTCATAACTCTTGGCGAACACGCCCTCTTTATCCCATTTCTCAAGGATTTCTTTATTTATTTCCGATAAATCGAATTTGTTATATTCAGCGAATTTCTTTTGCATAATATTACTATTATAATAATTAAGTTGCAAAATTACTTAAAATCAATGGTAAATGCAAGAGAAAATATTGATAGTTTTTCTTTTTATAACAAAAAGAGCGAAAAGTTTTATCTTCTCGCTCTTTATCTATACTTGACTGAGTTGTTTTGTTTAAAAAGCTCGTTAACTCACTATCTTTTTGTTACTTTTAACTACAAACCATCCACTGCATAAAAGAGTAAATATTAAACTCAAAATAACAGCAATGTTGTATTCTAAACCAGCACCTATTTTAGCATACAAAATGAATGTCAAAGTCATACAAGTCATAAACATAGCAGGTATGAAAGATATTAACCACCACCAACCATTTCGTTTAGTTTTTAGGAACATAGTGATAGCCCAAAGCGTTATAACTGCTAACACTTGATTACTCCATGCAAAGTATCGCCATATAATCTCAAAACCATCCTCGTTTGCAAGACTGAATATTAAAATTACAATGGCAATAGCAAACATAGGAACAGAAATGAGTAATCTGTTTTTAATACTCTTTTGTCCCATTTTAAGGAAGTCTGCTGTAATAAGACGAGCCGAGCGGAAGGCAGTATCTCCTGTTGATATAGGAGCAGCAATAACACCTAATATTGCTAAAAATCCACCAATCACACCAAGCCATTTGTATGAGATAATATGTACTATCGATGCGGCATCAGAGTTTACATTCGCATCTGTTATGCCAAAAAACTCTTGACCTTCGGGCGAAAAGAAGACTGTTGCCGCTGCTGCCCAAATAAGGGCAACAATACCTTCGGTAATCATAGCACCAAAAAATATAGGGCGACCTTGTTTCTCGTTACTCATACAACGAGCCATCATAGGCGATTGAGTAGCATGGAAACCTGATATTGCACCACAAGCAATACTAACAAACATCATAGGAAATATAGGATTACTCTCTGCCTTTGGGTGCATATTCTTAATGCCATCAGTAATCTCTGGAATATCAGGGAATGTAAAGAGCAGAACAGCCAAAATACCTATTGCCATAAAGAGCAAGGCAAACCCAAAAACAGGGTATATCTTACCAATTATTTTATCAATAGGGAATAGGGTAGCAACAATATAGTATGCAAAAATTACAAGAATCCAAAATGTTGCATCGAGGCTTTCAGGGGTAAGCATTGCAAGTAAATTAGCAGGTCCTGAAACAAACACCACTCCAACAATGATAAGCAGGATAAGAGTGAAAATTCTCATACCAATTTGAGCCGTATTACCCAAATATCTGCCAACAGTAGAGGGCAATCCCTCACCATTGTGGCGTAGCGACATCATACCTGCAAAATAGTCGTGCATTGCACCTGCAAAAATACACCCAAAAACAATCCATAAAAAAGAAGCGCTACCAAATTTGGCACCCATTATAGCACCAAAAATAGGACCTAATCCTGCAATATTCAAGAACTGAATAAGAAAGATTTTCCACTTAGGCATAACAATATAGTCAACGCCGTCTGCTTTCTCAACAGCAGGGGTTTTTCTATTCTCATCAACACCAAAAATGCGTTCACAAAGTTTACCGTATGTAAAATATGCAACAATAAGCAATGCAAGTGAAATACAAAAAGTTATCATCTTAATTCTGTAATGTTCAATCAGTTATTAATCTTTATCGCTAAATTCTCAGCACAACGTTCTCCGTCAATAGCCGCTGAAACAATGCCACCAGCATAACCGGCACCCTCGCCACACGGATATAATCCCTCTAATCTAATATGTTGTAAGTTATCAAAGTTTCTGGGAATTCTCACTGGAGAAGATGTTCGAGTTTCTACACCAATCATCAGAGCCTCATTGGTTAAAAATCCGTGAGCCTTTCTTCCAAATTGTTCAAAACCTCCCTTTAATCTTTCTGTAATAAATTGAGGCATCCAGAAGTGAAGAGGCGAAGATATTACACCGGGAGTGTATGATGTAGAGGGAAGGGTAGAAGATAGTCTGCCTTTAACAAAATCCTCCATTCTTTGGGCAGGAGCGGTCTGACCTTTACCATTAGCAAAACAAGTAGCCTCTAATCTCTCTTGAAATTCCAAACCTGCCAATATGCCATTGAAACCCTCTTTTTTTAAATCTTCAGGGCGAATTTCAACCACCATACCAGAGTTTCCCCACTTAGAGCCTCTATTTGAAGGAGACATACCATTCACAACAATTTGGTTATCGCCACTTGCCGCAGGAACAACAAAACCTCCCGGGCACATACAAAACGAATATACACCACGCTCTTTAACTTGCGAAACAAAAGCATATTCAGCAGCAGGCAAATACTCACCTCTACCTTTTTTGCTATGGTATTGAATACAATCCAACAAATGTTGAGGGTGTTCCAATCTTACACCCACAGCAAAACCTTTTGCCTCAAGTTCAATATTATTGTTGTTAAGGTATCTATAAACATCCCTTGCCGAGTGTCCGGTAGCAAGAATAACATCCCCTAAAAACTCGCTTCCATCTTCACAGATAACACCCTTAACTCTATTGCCTTTAACAATAAGTTGAGTCATTTTCTTCTCAAAATATACCTCTCCACCAGAGGCTATAATCTGATTCCTTATATTCTCAATAACCTTAGGAAGTTTATCGGTACCAATATGCGGATGAGCATCATATAATATCGATTCCGATGCCCCGAACTGGCAAAGAATATTTAAAATTCTCTCAACCGAGCCTCTCTTTTTACTGCGAGTATAGAGTTTACCATCAGAGTATGCCCCAGCACCACCTTCGCCAAATGAGTAGTTCGACTCTCCGTTTACCTTATGCTCTCTACTAATAAGAGCAATATCTTTTCTGCGGGCATGAACATCCTTGCCACGCTCAAGCATAATAGGTTTTATCCCAAGTTCAATAAGGCGTAACGATGCAAACAAGCCTGCCGGACCGGCACCCACAACAATAGCATTTTTGCACTTAGAAACATCCCTGTATTCTCTACGCTCAAAAGCCTCGTTTTGAGGCATCTCTCCACAAAAGACTCTAACTCTGAGGTTAATATAAATGGTAGGTTTTCTGGCATCAATAGAGCGTTTCAAAATTCTTATACAATCAATGCTCTTGGCATCAATACCAGTTTCACGCTCAATATAAAGTTTTAATTCGCTTTCGGTCGCTGCAATTCTGGGAATAACCCTAATATCAATATCTCTAACCATACTCAATTACCCGAAAAGTTGTCGAAAAGCCTCATCAACTTTTCTAACCTCAACAATATTAATAGAAAGTTTACTCCTGTCAAAACCTTTAAGATTATCGACAGGAATAATAATCTTTTTAAATCCCAATTTATCAGCCTCTAATATACGCTGTTCAATTCTGTTTACAGCCCTGATTTCTCCCGATAGACCAACCTCGCCAGTCATGCAAATACCGCTATCAATAGCAATATCCATATTTGAAGAAAGCACAGCACTAATAACAGCCAAGTCCATAGCAGGATCATTAACTTTCAACCCACCTGCAATATTAAGGAAGACATCTTTTTGAGCAAGTTTAAAACCAACACGTTTCTCCAAAACCGCCAAAAGCATATTCATACGTCTTGCATCAAACCCGGTAGATGAACGTTGAGGAGTACCATAAACAGCACTACTTACCAACGATTGAGTCTCGATTAAGAAAGGTCTTGCACCCTCAATAGCAACAGCCGTAGCAACTCCACTCATACCGGCGTGGGATTGCGAAAGAAGCAACTCCGAAGGATTTTCAACAGGGCGTAAGCCATCCTGACGCATCTCATAAATACCCAACTCCGAAGTATTACCAAACCTATTCTTAATAGACCTAAGGATACGATACATGTAGTGTCTATCTCCCTCAAACTGAAGAACAGCATCAACAATATGCTCTAAAACCTTAGGTCCGGCAATGCTACCCTCCTTATTAATATGACCAATAACAATAATAGGAGTATTGCTCTCTTTCGCATACTTAAGAATAGCAGCGGCACACTCTCTTACCTGAGCAACGCTACCAGCCGATGACTCCAATATGTCAGTTGAGATAGTCTGTATCGAATCAATAATGAGCAGTTGAGGTTCAACGTTTTTAATATGAGTAAATATACCTTCAAGCGAAGTGTCGCAAACAATATAACAATCGCTATCACTACACCCAATCCTCTCGGCACGCATCTTAAGTTGTCTTGCACTCTCTTCGCCCGAAACATAAAGAGTTTTAACCCCCTTTAAACGAAGAATAGTTTGAAGAATAAGAGTAGATTTACCAATACCGGGTTCACCACCAATAAGCACCATCGAACCTGCAACAATGCCACCACCTAAAACGCGGTTAAATTCACTGTCGCCCATATCCATTCTAACCTCTTCACTACTCTTTATCTCGTTAATAAGAGTAGGCTTTATCTTATTGGAATTATCTCCAAGGATGTCAATTTTGTTGTTGGTAGATTTAGCACTAACAATCTCTTCAACATACGAGTTCCACTCACCGCAAGCAGGGCATTTGCCCAACCACTTAGGCGAGTCAGCACCACATACCGAACAAACATACACAGTCTTATTTTTTGCCATAATATAAATTGTGTTTCTTAACTACAAAGTTAGTGTATAAAGCTCTTACTACAAAGAAACTTTAAACTAAGAAATAAACAAAAATCAAAAATAATACTATTATAAATTAAAATTTAAGAGCGAAGTTTATGGTTTGTTTTGGTAAGTTAAAGGCGAACAACCAACAGCATTTTTAAAATATACACCAAAAAACGATTGGTTAGCAAAGTTTAGCATATCACTAACCTGTTGCACAGTATATTGTTTGCTTTTTAAAAGAGCCTTTGCTTCCAAAATAACAAAGTCCTTAATCCATTCACTTGCGTGGCGGTCGCTAACTTCGTGAATAACTTGAGAAAGATATTTAGCAGTTAAACATAACTTATCAGCATAAAAACCAATTTTACGTTCTGAGGTATGATACTCTTCTAATAACTGCATAAATTGGTCAAAAATCATATTTCTCCTGTTTTTATTTTCCTTCCCATTAAACACACCATTCTTAATCAAGAGTCTGTAATAGTGGTATTGAAAGATATTTATATAGTTTTGAATAATCTCATTTTTATAAACCTTCTCATCATCTTTTATCTCCTTTTTAATATTCTTGTAAATATTGATAAACTCATCAATTTCATAATTGTTAAGAGATATGATAGGGAGTTTAAAAATTAAATTATGATTTAATATCGTCTTATTGGAGCCTATGTTTGTATTCAAAAAGTCAGCAGAGAAAGCAATGGTTATAATTTTACAATCATTTGATATATTTCTATATTGTCCTATTGTTCCAGCAGGAATAATAACAATGTCGTTACAAACCAATTTGTACTCATTCATGTTCGATCTGATTTCAATACTACCTCCCAGACACAATATTGCAATAGAGAACTTAATCTTAAAAGGGTGTGAAATAGAATCGAGAGGAGAATTTTTAAGACACTCACTAATACTATCCTCTATAATATCCCTATCAAGATTATCCGAAACAAAAACATCGTTGTTATGAAAATAAGTCCACTTGTTTTGCGGAAGCATCATCATGCTCAAAGGTTCAACTTGTTTATTATTTTTCATCAGTAAATAAAAAGTTAGTATTTCTGCAAATATATACTTATTTGAATAAAAAACCGGGAAATCTTCCATTTAAATATACAAAAAAACGAAAAAATGAACAAATATTTAGAAACAGAAAACAAAGTAAAATGGTAAAAAATATAGAAATTTGCAGTTCAGAAAATATATAAAAATAATATAAGATATGAAAAGAAACATTTATGCAATGTTGCTTATTGTGGCAACACTATTAGTCTCATGTGGTGAGACACAAAAAGATGATTATGTAAGTAGTGTATATCTGATCTCTCCCACGCTTCTCGGTGGTGACAACACTAAGAGCTATTCAGGAATGATAGAGGCAACTAACGATATAAGTCTTGGTTTTAAAACTCCGGGAGAGATAGAGAAGATATATGTAAAAGAGGGAGACTATGTTCGCAAAGGGCAACTCCTTGCAGAGTTAGACGACTCAGACTATAAACTTGGAGTAGAAGCCCTTGAAATACAGTATAATCAGGTAAAAGATGAAGTTGCACGTGTCGAAAAGCTCTATCAACAAAAGAGTGTATCGGTAAACGATTACGAAAAAGCAACAGCAGGATTAAAACAGTTAGCCGTACAACTGCAACTAAACCAAAACAAACTCGAATATACAAAACTATATGCCCCAACCGATGGATATGTACAATCGGTAAATTTTTCGCCAGCCGAGATGGTTGATGCAGGAACAGTACTATTTAAACTCCTTGATGTCTCGCAAATGGAGATAGTAGCAGATATTCCTGTTAGTGAATATCAACAACGAGCAAACTTCAAAGAGTTCTATTGCGGTGTAGCGGGAGTAGAAGCGAGAATACCCTTAAAATTGATAAGCATCAATCCCAAAGCCGATGGAAATCAACTATATCGAATAAAACTAACATTCACTCAAGCACCGGTAAAACTACTAACAGCAGGAATGAATGTCGATTTAACAATAGTATCATCCTCACAACAAGATAAAGAGCAATATCAACTTCCTTTGAGTGCAATATTCAAAGAAGGAGACAAATCGTATGTATGGGAATTTAAATCCGATTCAACCATAACAAAACAAGAGGTAGAACTCTCTGCTAAACTTGTAAACGGAGAGGCAGTTATCGAGTCGGGAATAACACCTGATATGAAAATAGTCCGCACAGGAAATGTAAATTTACAACAAGGCGAAAAAGTAAAACCCATACAAGAGAGTAGTAAAACCAATATAGGAGGATTGCTATAATGAAGATAACAGAATATTTTGTTAAGCGTCCCATAATATTTTGGTCGCTTATGGTGGCATCAATAGTAGCGGGAGTACTCTCGTTTATACAGATGCCTAAATTAGAAGATCCAGCCGTATCGGCAAAACAAGCAATGGTTGTGGTACCATATCCGGGAGCAAGTGCTCACGAAGTGGAGTTGAAGGTAGCACAATTTATGGAAGAAGAGTTAAGAGCATTACCCAATGTAAAAAAGGTAAAGAGCGAGTGCCAAAACGGAATGGCAATGTTTACCGTAGAGTTTAAGATGACTGTTCTAAACAAAGATTTGGAGCAACACTTTGACCTACTCCGCCGCAAAGTAAACGATGCTTCAATGCGTCTTCCTCAAGAGTGCTATTCACCCATTGTAATAGATGATATGATGGATGTATATGGAATATTCTATTCGCTGTCAGCGCCCGGTTATGAATATTCCGACCTATACAAATATGCCAAATATCTCCGCCGAGAACTTCTTGATGTAGAGGGAGTAAAACGAATAATATTAAGCGGTAATCGCGATGAAGTAATAAACATAGTACTCTCAAAAGAGCAGATAACACGCAATGGAATAATACCCACACAAATAATGTCGGCATTGCAATCGGCAGGAAAAACAGTAAACTCAGGACGCTATCAAACAGGCGAAGAGAGAATATCTGTCTATGTCGATTCCGATGTTGAGAATGAAGAAGATATTCGTAACCTGTTAATCCAGACAATGGATGGACGCAAATTGCGATTAGGCGACATAGCAAAAGTAGAACGCACCTATTCAGAGCCCCAGCGCAATGGATTCTTTGTAAGTGGCGAGCCAGCCATGGCAATATGTATAGCAATGGAGTCTTCAGTAATAGTACCTGATGTAGGAAAAGCAGTAGATGCCAAGTTGGCAGAGGCAATGAAAACACTCCCCATAGGATTTAAAACCGAAAAAATATTCTTTCAACCCGATAAAGTAGATGACGCAATCTCATCATTTATGATAAATCTATTAGAGTCGGTATTGATAGTAGTATTGGTTTTGGTATTTACAATGGGCTACCGTAGTGGACTCATCATCGGATTTGGATTAATACTAACAATAGCCATATCGTTCCCTGTATTATTAATGATGGGAACAACCCTGCAACGAATATCATTAGGAGCATTCATCGTAGCAATGGGAATGTTGGTTGATAATGCCGTTGTAATAATGGACGGAATCCTAATAGATAAAAAAAGAGGATTACCCCAAGACACTTACCTATATCGCATAGGAAAAAATACAGCAATGCCATTGTTGGGAGCAACAATAATAGCAGCCACAACATTTTTGGCAATATATCTCTCACCCGATTCAGCAGGAGAGTATGCAGGAGACCTGTTTTTAGTACTATGTGTAAGTCTGTTGGTAAGTTGGGTGTTGGCATTGGTGCAAGTGCCAATGTGTGCAAAAGCGTGGTTGCCAAAAACTGAAAAATCAAAAGCATCAAAAGGAGAGGTAATGAACTCGCCGGCACACAAGTTTGTACGCAGATCAATAGACAAATTGGTTGAACATCGCAAAATAACACTCATTGTAGCAATAATATTATTAATGGCGTCACTCTTTGGAATGACAAAAGTAAAAAACCTGTTCTTTCCCGACTTTGATTACAAACAATTTGTGGTAGAGTGTTTCTTCCCATCAGCCTCAGATGCAAATATTGTAAGAGACAAACTCTTACAAATGAGCGAAGATATATCAAAGAATCCACATGTAGAGCGAGTAGCCATAAGTCAAGGATCAGCCCCTGCCCACTATTGTTTAGTACGACCAATGACATCAGGAGGAGACTGTTATGGTGAGTTGATAATCGACTGCAAAGACTACAACAGCGTAATAAAATATATCCCCGAGATACGAAAAGAGTTACGCGAAAAATATCCTGAAGCATACATACGTACTCGAAAATACAACTTCTCAATAGCAACCTCACACACCGTTGAGGTAGAATTCACAGGAGCCGATCCCGCAGTATTACGCAAATTAAGTGCTCAAGCCGAAGATATAATGCGACGTTGTGAGTACGTAGATAAATACTCGGTACAAAACAACTGGAAACCCGTAGGAAAATCATTAGTAGCACAATATATACAACCCGATGCACTACGAGCAGGAGTAGGGCGAGGTGATGTAGCAAATGCACTAATGGCAGCAAATGACGGAATGACAGTAGGAGTACTGAACGACCAAGAGAAGATGGTTATGATAAATCTTCAAGTACGCAATAGTGACGGAAGTCGTATCACAAACATTGAAGAGATACCGGTATGGAGTATGATGAACGTACACCTCTCAAACGATGATTTGAATAGTGCCCTATCTGGAGGTAAGGCAATGACCGCCTTACAAGATAAAATGTTCAAATCAACCCCATTGAGCAATGTAGTCAAAGATGTAAATTTAGAGTGGGACGAAGATTTGGTATATCGTGTCAATGGTCGCAGAGCAATAGAAGCAGAGTGCGATCCCGCAATTGAAAACGATGAAGCAACCCCTGCAAAAATAGTACAAGAGATAAAAGAAGAAATAGAAGCAATACCATTACCCGAAGGCTACACAATGCGATGGTTAGGGGAGGGCGAATTGCAAGGAGATGCAATGAAAAACCTCTTCAAATACATACCTATTACCATATTTATAATATTAGCAATATTGCTACTATTATTCAATAGTTGGAAAAAGGTAATACTTATATTAATATGTTTTCCATTCGTATTCTGTGGAATAGTAGCAGCCCTATTACTCTCAAATCAGCCTATGACCTTTATGGCAATCATAGGAATGTTAGGACTTGTAGGAATGATGGTAAAAAATGCCATAGTGTTGGTAGATGAGATAAACCGTCTGCAAGTAGAGGAGGGAGTAGAACCATACAAAGCAATAGTTGAAGCAACCGTATCACGCGTACGCCCAGTACTTATGGCATCTCTCACAACCATAGTAGGAATGATACCACTAATAGGAGATCCCATGTATAGTTCAATGGCAATAACCATTATGGGGGGATTGACATTTGGAACAATAATAACACTAATATTGTTACCAATATTTTACGCAGTACTATTCCGTATTAAAAAACCAACAAACGTATAACCACTATGATAAAAACATATAAAACAGTAATAGTATTACTATTAACCGTAATATTGTCGCAAAATATAAATGCACAAACCACACTCACACTATCACAAGAGGAGTGCCGTCAAAGAGCATTAACGTATAGCGAGGATTTAAAGAAAAGTGACAATAAAATAGAACAGGCACAAATAGATAAATACTCAACCGTTACAGCCTTTCTGCCTAAGGTAGATGCAACAGGAATGGGAATATATATGACTCCGCTCGAAATGGCAGGAATGGGAGCCGAAATGCGAATGGATGGAGCATATATGGCAGGACTCTCGTTAATGCAACCCATATATACAGGCGGAAAAATCCTAACAGGACGCAAGATGGCGAAAATAGGCGAGTCGGTAGCAGAAGAGCAACAACGAATGACACAAATGGATGTAATAGTAGAAGCCGACAACGCCTACTGGACATATTTGGCAGTAAGTCGTAAAGTAAAGATGATGGAGAGTTACTCACGCCAAATGGATACAATCTACAACCAAACCAAAGCAGCACTATCAGTAGGAATGGCAACAGAAAACGATATGTTGCGAGTAGAAGCGAAACGAAGCGAGATAAAATACCAAACACAAAAAGTACAAAACGGAGCCGACCTTTGTAGAATCTCATTATGTAGAGTAATAGGAGCCGATTACGACACACAAATAGAATTAACCGATACCACATTTGTAGCCGAGCCAATGCTCTCATTAAGTGACGATTTAAGCAACCGACCAGAATTGACAATGTTGCAGAAGAACGTAGATATAAACGAACAACAGATAAAAATGGTACGAGCAGATATGTTACCAATGGTAGCCCTATCGGCAGGATACACCTACTTTGGAAACATAAAAATGGAGACAATGGTAGATGTAGGAGGAGGAATGTATATGCCCTTTACCAGCGAATTCAAAGACGGAATAGGAACAGCAATGTTAGCAGTGCAAATACCCATTTTGCATTGGGGCGAAGGATTTAAGAAAGTAAAAAAAGCAAAATTAGAGTTTGCCAACGCACAATTAGAACTCGATAAAAACAAAAAACTCCTAAACCTGCAAGTACAACAAGCCATACGTAACGTTCAAGACAGCTATATGATGATAGAAACAGCCACCATAGCACTAAAACAAGCCGAAGAGAACTTGCGAGTAATGCGAAATCGTTATGACCAATCAATGGCACCCCTAACCGATTTGTTAGACGCACAATCACAGTGGCAACAATCATACAGCAACTATATCGAAGCACAGTCGCAATACAAGATATACGAAACCGAATATCTCCGAGCAATAGGAAATTTGTAGTTGTTAACCAAGTAGGGACGTGGCCTGCCACGTCCGCCGAAAAGATAATTATAATTCTATTCATTTAATAAGCAAAAGGTTGTTACCCACAAGTAACAACCTTTTGCTATTTATTATTAGTCTATTAGTCTTATTGGACTAATTAGAGTAATTAGCCAATAACAAACAACTGAGAACTACTCTCTGACCGCCACCATCTTTTTACCATGCCCTTTAACCTTACAACACTTAACCGAAAGAGGATGACACTCTTCACGCTCCTTGTAACCCTCGTAAGCAACTTTCTGAACAGGATTTAGAGAACTGACAAAACGCTCTTCAGCTTTCTCTTGTTTCTTTAAGTGTCTTGCTCTCATAGCAAACTTTTCTTTTTTGTAATTAGTACGCTCTTTGCTCTCCATCAAATTAAGTTTAAAAAGTTTCTCGGTCTGCTTATTATTCAAGTGGAGGCGGTGTCTCATATTCTCAGTCTTATACTCAGCCCAATCGCGAGGAGTCATAGCATTACCCCTCTTCTCGGTAAGCACCCTATAAATAGGAATCTTCTCCTCCGTCATACTCACAATAGAGTCGTGACCATTCAAATTTATAATCTCTAAACTGTTAAGGGTTAAAGTATCCCTAACCACAATGCCTTTGTTCAACTCTTTATGGTATCTATCTTTTGCCTCGCCATTAAAAGCAAAAATAGCACCAAGAGCAACAATAAGATAAAGTTTCTCCATATCAATAAAATTAAGATTTATAATAAATACATTTAACTTCAAAAAAAGTTCAAAAAACACTATCTTTGCAGAAGTAAACTTCTGCGAAAATAGGCTGCACCTCGGCATAGAATAAACAAGTTTTACTCTGCTCTCGGTTTGCACTATCTTTGCAAAATAAAATCCTGCGAAAATAGGCTGCACCTCGGCATAGTTAAAACAAGTTTTACTCTGCTCTCGGTTTGCACTATCTTTGTAAAAACATTTAAGTAATAGAAAAAATAAACAAATAAAAAGAACCCTCACTATGGGGGGAAGGAGAGGATAGATAACAATGGCAAAACAACGATTAGAGTCGCTCGATGTATTAAGAGGATTTGACCTCTTCTGTTTAGTAGTATTAGAAACAACACTACACCCATTAGCACACGCATTAGATAGCGAGGCATTTAATAAATTTATGTGGTGTTTTACACACGTAGAGTGGGAAGGCTTCTCATCGTGGGATTTAGTAATGCCACTCTTCCTCTTTATGACAGGAATAACCATACCATTTTCGCTATCATCAGTAAAACGAGATAGAACACAGCCACGTCTGCCCATATATAAGCGAATAATAAAACGCTTTATAATATTGTGGATATTCGGAATGATATGCCAAGGCAACCTGCTTGCCTTAGACCCCTCACGAATATATCTCTACTCAAACACACTACAATCAATAGCATTAGGATATTTAGTATCATCAATTCTGTTTATAAACCTAAAAACCACAACACAAGTAGCAGTATCAATATCATTGCTACTCATATATTGGGCATTAATGCAGTTCGTATCGGTCGAAGGCTACGGAGCAGGCAATTACACCCCAACCGCCAACTTTGCCGAGTGGGTAGATAGAGCAGTGTTAGGTCGTTTCAGAGATATGGCAACCATAGGAGCAAACGGCGAGGTAGTATATGCCCCTTGGTATAACTACACATGGATAGTAAGCTCACTAAACTTTGTAGTAACCGTAATGTCGGGAATGTTTGCAGGAATAATACTAAAAAACACAAACACCACCGCAATAAAAAAATTTAAACAACTACTATATATAGGAATAGCATTAGTAGTATTAGGCTATCTATTAGGATACGTACATCCCATAATCAAAAAACTATGGACAAGTTCAATGACCATATACAGCAGTGGCTGGTGTTACGTACTAATGGCACTTTTCTATTGGATAATAGACGTAAAAGGCTATAAAAAACATACCCAACTATTAAAAGTATATGGAATGAACTCCATAACAGCCTATATGCTCACAATAGTAGTAAGTTTCAGTAGTGTGTCACAATCCCTATTGCATGGCTTAGAACAATACATTGGAGCATATTATCCCTTTATCATAGCCGTTAGCAACTGCACAATCATATACCTGATACTCCGCTATATGTATAAGCACCAAATATATTTAAAGGTGTAATGCCAGTTAACAAACATTCGTTTGTTGAATCTGATCACGCTCGGCAGAGTTCAAGTAAACTTAACTCTGCTCTCACTTACTCGTGGCTTTGTTAGTTGTTAGTTGTCGGCACAAGTGCCGTCCCTTTGGGGTAGTTATTAGAATAACAATAAAAACACAATAACAAGCCAAACTCTTCCCCTCTTGTAGGGGAAGTACCCGCAGGGGGTAGGGGTAATAAATTGGTAAGCATTTTTATCTAATTGTTATAGTTACCATAGTTATCTTAGCTCTCTTCCCTAATAAAAGCCTTTTATGCCCTTTTGGGCCTTTTATAACTTTAATAGTCTTAAAACAACAGCGAGTTGCTCGTATGAGCAACTCGCTTATCTAACAACTAATAACTACCCGCAGGGTGGCATTAGCCGAAAACTAACAACTTTATTCCTCTCCTAAAAGGATTTCAAGTATTTGGCATGCAGCTTTTGAAACCGAAGTACCGGGTCCGAATATAGCAGCAACACCAGCCTTGTACAAGAAGTCATAATCTTGTGCGGGGATAACACCACCGGCAATAACAATTATATCCTCTCTGCCTAACTTCTTAAGTTCTTCAATAACTTGAGGAACAAGAGTTTTGTGTCCGGCTGCAAGTGAAGATACTCCCATAACGTGAACGTCATTCTCAACAGCTTGGCGAGCAGCCTCTGCCGGAGTTTGGAACAATGGTCCCATATCCACGTCAAAGCCACAATCGGCATAACCTGTTGCTACAACTTTTGCACCGCGGTCGTGTCCGTCTTGTCCCATTTTGGCAATCATAATACGTGGTTGACGACCTTCTCTCTTAGCAAACTCTTCGGTCAACTCTGTTGCACGAATAAAGTCTGAATCTTGTTTTGTCTCTGATGAATACACGCCTGAAATAGTTCTAATTACTGCTTTATATCTACCAACAACAACCTCGCAAGCATCTGAAATTTCTCCTAATGTTGCACGAACTTTTGCTGCTTTAACAGCCAAATCCAATAGGTTGCCCTCTTTGGTTTTAACACACTCTGTAATAGCATCCAATGCTGCTTTAACAGCAGCCTCATCGCGGTTTGCTTTAAGGGTATTCAAACGCTCAATTTGTTGTTTACGAACTTGAGTGTTGTCAACCTCAAGAATATCAATAGGAGCCTCTTTCTCCAAACGATATTTGTTTACACCAACAATAACCTGTTTGCCTGAGTCGATACGAGCCTGAGTTCTTGCTGCCGCCTCTTCAATGCGAAGTTTTGGTAATCCAGTCTCAATGGCTTTAGCCATACCACCCAATTTCTCAATCTCTTGAATATGCTCCCACGCTTTGTGAGCCAATTCGTTAGTAAGAGTCTCAACGTAGTAAGAGCCTGCCCATGGGTCAACCTCTTTAGTAACGTAAGTCTCCTCTTGAATATAAATTTGAGTATTACGAGCAATACGAGCCGAGAAGTCAGTTGGCAATGCAATAGCCTCGTCCAAAGCATTTGTGTGAAGTGATTGAGTGTGTCCCAATGCAGCACCCATAGCCTCGATACAAGTTCTGCCAACGTTATTGAATGGATCTTGCTCAGTAAGCGACCATCCTGAAGTTTGGCAGTGTGTACGCAATGCCAATGATTTTGGGTTTTTAGGATTGAATTGTTTAACAATCTTAGCCCACAACATACGAGCAGCACGCATCTTGGCAATCTCCATAAAGTAGTTCATACCTATTGCCCAGAAGAACGATAGGCGAGGAGCAAATGCGTCAATATCCATACCTGCATTAACTCCGGCACGAAGATACTCTAAACCATCTGCAAGAGTATAAGCCAACTCAATATCAGCAGTAGCACCAGCCTCTTGCATGTGGTAACCCGAGATTGAGATTGAGTTAAACTTAGGCATATTCTTTGAAGTATATTCAAAAATATCAGCGATGATTCTCATTGAGAATTCAGGTGGGTAGATATATGTATTACGCACCATAAACTCTTTAAGAATATCGTTTTGGATAGTACCTGCCATCTCTTCCAATTTAGCACCTTGTTCCAAACCTGCATTAATATAGAAAGCAAGGATAGGTAACACAGCACCATTCATTGTCATTGAAACAGACATTTTGTTCAAAGGAATACCATCAAACAAAACCTTCATATCCTCAAGACTGCAAATTGATACACCTGCTTTACCAACGTCACCAACAACACGTTCGTGGTCGGCATCGTAACCGCGGTGAGTAGCAAGGTCAAAAGCCACCGACAAACCTTTTTGTCCGGCAGCAAGGTTACGGCGATAGAATGCGTTTGACTCTTCGGCAGTTGAGAAACCTGCATATTGGCGAATAGTCCAAGGACGCATAACATACATTGTGCTGTAAGGACCTCTCAAATAAGGCTCCATACCTGCAACGTAGTTTAGGTGTTCCATTCCCTCCAAGTCCTCTTTGGTATAGATAGGCTTAACGGGGATAAGTTCGGGGGTAATCCAATTAGCCTCCGAGTTACATGCAACGCAAGTTGCTCCGTTTGCAAATGCGTCATTTATATTTATGTTACTGAAATCTGGTCTCATAGTTCTTATTTTATTGAAAGTTTGCTATTAAACGCTTGCAAAGTTTCAAGAACGTTGCTGCGAACATTTATAAACATATCTATACCTTGAGCTTTAAGTTCTTCGGCACATTCAGGAGCTCCTGCAACAACAAACATTGCACGTCCGTCTAACGCCTTAAAGGCTGCGGGAGCAAGAGTTGCATACTCCTCATCACTTGAACACAATACAACGATGTCAGCCCCTGCTTTAACAGCAGCCTCAACACCCTCTTCAACTGTGTCAAAACCAAGATTGTCAATAATTTTGTAACCGGCACAACCAAAGAAGTTGCCAGAGAATTGTGAGCGAGCAAGACGCATTGCAAGGTTACCTATTGTAAGCATAAATACAGTAGGTTGTTTGTCGTTACCCTCTGTTGCCAAACGTAACTCCTCAAATTGAGTAGCACCGCGACTGAAATCGAGAGTGGCAAAATCAGGCTCACATTTACCACCACCACAGCAACCGCATTTCTCTGCTTTAACAATCTTATCGGCTGCCTTCTCGTTGATGTTGGGATATTGGTTAGTACCCAATAAAATCTCTCTACGGCGAGCAATTGCACTACGGCGAGCATTGCCCGATGTGTTAACTCCGTTTTGAACACTTCCGCTCTTAACAGCAGAGTAGAATCCTCCCTCTGCCTCAACCTCTTTAAACAACTTCCATGCTTGTTCGGCAATAGAGGCTGTTAAATTCTCAACGTAGTAAGAGCCTGCCGAAGCATCAGTAATCTTATCAAAGTGCGACTCCTCTTTCAATAATAGTTGTTGGTTACGAGCAATACGCTCTGAGAACTCATCACTCTCTTTATATGTTGCATCAAAAGGAGTAACACAAATTGAATCAACACCAGCTAAAGCAGCCGACATTGTTTCAGTTTGAGTACGTAACAAGTTAACGTGTGCATCAAAAACTGTAAGATTGAATTTTGAAGTCTCTGCGTGAGATGCAATCTTGGCAGCACACAAACAAGCAGGTTTGTAAGCGGCAACAATCTCAGCCCACAACATACGAGCAGCGCGGAATTTTGCTATCTCCATAAAGAAGTTTGATGAGATACCAAAATTGAATTTAATGTTTTTAGCAGCCTCATCAACGCTTATGCCTTTATCAGTAAGCATACTCATATACTCGTTACCCCAAGCAAGAGCGTAACCAAGTTCTTGAGATATATACGAACCTGCATCGCACAACATAACAGAATCAACAGCCAAAACTCTGAATTTGGGTAACTCTGCCGAAGCCTTAACAAGGTTAGCGCAAATATCTGCTAAGTTCTCAATATCTTTACCTCTGACAAGAAGCTTTTTGAAAGGATTGTAATTCAATGAACCTTTAACTTTCTCCTTGTCAGCACCAATAGAATCGATGTAAGTTTTATATACATTCAAAAGGTTTTCTGCTTGGCGTACGCAACAACGGAAGTTAATCTCGGTCTCCTCAATGTTTATACCATTAAGAAGAGCAGCAATACCGTTAGCGTTAATACTGTCAGCCTCAACTTTAAAGCAAAGCGAAGTAACACCTTTAGTTAAAACATCTTTTGCTTTTGCGTTAGCAGCAACAACATCACTTGCTTTAATGTCTTGGCGAATTAACCAAACATTGTCGCATTTAGTACCACGTACAAAGGGAAACTCTCCGGGAGCAGAATTTGTAGAACTCATACCCTCTGTGTCCTCGGCTCTGTACATGGGTTTAACATTAAACCCTTCGTTTGTTCTCCAAACAAGTTTTTTCTCAAAGTCGGCACCTTTAAGGTCGGCCGTAACTTTTTCAATCCACGCCTCTGTTGATACTGGCGGGAATTGTTCGAATAATTTTTCTTTACTGTTTGCCATAGTCTTTCCAGACTTAATATGTTAAAATAATAGTTCTCAATCAACAATGTAATTACATTAATTGTAAAAAACATTGTATCTGGCAAATTTAAATAAAGATTTTAATAAAAGGAAATTTTATAGTAGATAAATCTATTAAAAATTAGGATTGCTTATTTATCATTAGTTCCTCTAATGACCTAAAAGACCTTAAAGACTCTATTAACTAAAAACTAACAACTACCCCGAAGGGGGCGGTTGAGTTTACGAAACCGACAACTAACAATTTATAACTCTCTCTCCCAACTCTTTAGCCAACTGAACCTTAATAGCGTTATAGTTGTTGAGTTCTTTCAAAAGAAGCATAACCTTTTCGTTGTCTTTATTCTTGAATGCCTCTTTTAGTGATACGTTAAGTTGCTTAATCTGCTCGCTTATAATAGCATCTTTCAACTCTGTAATCATTCTGCGAGCAAGAGAAACAACACGCTCTTCATCACTCTTGATAGTTTGCTTTTTACTTAAGCGATATTTTTCGCTGATTAAATCAACCGCAATTTTGCTGATAACTTCATCTCTGTGATTTAAGAAGTGCTTGGTTATTGCTTGGTTAATATCTTCAATATATTTAATCCAGTAGTTGATTTTGTCCTTCTCGGTACGAGCATCAATACACTCGTATGTAATTATACCTCTATTATCTTTCCCTTTTAGGTTCTCAGAGTTTATAAATTGCTCCACCCATCCATCTCTGCATTCAAGAGCCTCGTTAATCATTTGAGCATAAATCTCAGTTGAAAAATCAATGCCATCTTTCTTTAACTCATCAACAATAAAAGATAAAATATCGGTAACCTCGCCATTCGAGTCAAACATAGGAGTTAAACCATATTTTATAATAAATCTAAGCAAACTCTTTTCGTAAACCTCTACTATCGATTTTTTATTAACATCAATACCGATAGGGGTGGGAGAGGAGTCGGGATGTTCATCTTTAGCACTTATTGGAGCGCTCTCTTGAGGCATATTTGCGGGCGAAGGTCCCGATTCTGCCTTCTTGATACGTTCCGTTGCAACTGCTTTGAGCAGAACATCTTCGCGAGTCTCCATTATTCTGCTACACTCTTTAATATATACTGAGCGAGTAATCTCATCTGGTATTACCGAAATAGATTGAACAATATCTGTAATAAGCCCTGCTCTACGAAGAGGATCTTCTCCTGCATCTTTAATAAGCAAGTTTGTTTTAAAGGTAATAAAGTCTGTTTCGTTTGCTTTAATATATTCGGTAAATTCCGATGCACTCTGTTTCTTAGCAAAAGAGTCGGGATCATCTCCATCAGGGAGCAAAACAACCTTTACCTTCATACCCTCTTCAAGTAGCATATCAATACCCCTTAGCGAAGCCTTTATACCGGCAGCATCGCCATCATATAAAACGGTAATATTTTCGGTAAAGCGGTGTATCTGCCTGATTTGTCCGTTGGTAAGAGAAGTACCCGATGAGGCAACAACATTCTCAATACCAGCTTGGTGCATCGACAGAACATCGGTATAACCCTCAACCAAAAAGCAGTTGTTCTGTTTTACCATAGCACTTTTAGCGTGGTAAATACCATAGAGAACATTACTCTTATGATACACTTCCGATTCTGGCGAATTGAGATATTTGGCAGTCTTGTCGTTAGTTTTTAATATTCTACCTCCAAAGGCAATAACCTTACCTGCTAATGAATAAACAGGAAAAATAACCCTGCCTCTGAATCTGTCAATAAGTGAAGTGCCATCCTGACTCTCTATACACAAGCCAGTTTTTATAAGATAATCCTTGTTGTACCCACCTTTTTTAGCAGCCTCTGCCAAAGCATCGCGTTTTTCGGGAGAGTATCCAAGTCCGAATTTTTCAATAATATCTTCTCTGAACCCTCTCTCTTTAAAGTATGATAAACCAATTGCTCTACCTTCGTCAGTTTCTGTAAGATTTTTAGTAAAGAAATCCTTTGCAAACTCATTCACGATAAGCATACTTTCGCGAGTAGTCTTAGCCACTTTCTCTTTTTCGGTAAGTTCGCGTTCAGCAATCTCAATATTATATTTTTTAGCAAGATACTTTATTGCTTCATAGTATGTCATCTGCTCATGTTCCATAATAAAGTGGGCTGCATTACCACCTTTACCGCAACTGAAACATTTACAAATACCTTTCGAGGGAGATACACTAAACGAAGGAGTCCTCTCATCGTGGAAAGGACACAAGCCAATATAATTGACACCACGTTTACGAAGAGATACAAAGTCCGATACCACCTCAACAATATCGGCGGCATCCATAATTTTATCAATTGTAAGTTGGTCAATCATACGTAGTTAAATTAATTATTCTGTTTTGGGAGTACTACCCATCTCAAAGGTAATAGTTGCACCGTCCATAATCTGAGAATGAGAGATTGATTTCATATCACACTCCTTACCGTTAAGCAATATTTTTTGAATGTATATATTCTCCTTTGAAACTTCGGGTGCAAAAATAGTAAAACATTTTCCATTGCTCAAATTAATTTTTGCACTTTTAACAATAGGTGAGCCAATCTCATAAATCTGCGAAGCAGGATTCATAGGGTAAAATCCCATAGCACTGAAAACGTACCATGCCGACATCTGTCCGCAATCCTCGTTACCGCACAACCCCGAAGGAGTATCGTTATAGAGTTCGTGCATAACTTTGGTAACATATTTTTGAGTTAGCCAAGGTTTACCAATATGGTTGTAAACGTATGTAACATGGTGGCAAGGCTCGTTACCATGAGCATATTCGCCAATCATACCGGTTGAGAATATAGGCAAATCATCCGAAACCGATAACGAGAACAAATCGTTCATCCTATCTAAGAATAACTCTTCTCCCATACGCTCTTGCATCCACATAATATCGTGATGTGCACCAAAAAGATATTGCCATGTATTGCTCTCAGTAATATGTTCGGTATATTCTCCGGGTTTGAAATTTTTAATGAAAGAGCCTTTGCTATCTCTTGCTTGTAAAAATCCCGTTTCTGGGTTATATAGGTTGCGATAGAATGTTGCTCTCTTTGCAAATTCATCAGCAATATCTTTTTTACCTATCTTTTCAGCCATTCGGGCAATGCACCAATCGTCAAAAGAGTACTCAATTGTTTTTGAAACAGACTCTTTCTCAATGTCGTAGGGAACATAACCATACTCCTTATATTCATCCAAAGCCCTGTAACCTTTAACATTGGCAGTGGCAACACAAGCATTTAAAGCCTCTTCAGCATCAAAATCACCAATACCTTTAAGATAAGCATCAACAATAACAGGAACGGAGTGATAGCCAATCATCATATCAGTTTCGTTGCCATAAAAACTCCATACAGGTAGTCGCCCAAACTCTTTGTAGTGGTTTAAAAACGACTTAACCATATCATTTACCCTGTCGGGGCAGATATATGTATATAGAGGGTGTGCTGCTCTGTAAGTGTCCCATAATGAGAATGTGCCGTATGTAACCATTGAACTGTCTCTATGATTTAACTTATCAGCACCTCTGTAACTGCCATCAACATCACTTGAAATAGTAGGAGCAGTCATACTATGATAAAGAGCAGTGTAAAATGTACGTAAAATCGTAGTATCGGGGCTTTCAATATCAATCTTTGAAAGTTCTCTGTTCCAACTATCGTAAGCCGCTTTGCGATAAGCATCAAAACCACCCTCAATATGCTCTGCTTGCAAATTTAACTCAGCACCCTCAATACCTGTTTGCGAAATTGCAGTTCTTATAATCAATGTATCTCCTTCGTTGGTATCAAAATCCATTCTTGCAATAACACCATATCCACCCTTGTCAAGAGCCGTAGAGTCAATCTTGGCATATTTAAAAGGACGTGAAAGTTTTGATACAAAAAATATCTTCTGCTCTTGAGCCCAACCGGTAGAGTATCTGTAACCTTTAATAGTAACCGAGTCGGCAAACTCAATATGGCTATCAATAGTAGCATCCCAGTTCATGGCCTTTGCCAAATTTAAGAATACCGATGCCTCAGCCTTAGGAAAGGTGTATCGTTGAACACCGCAACGCTCAGTAGCAGTAAGTTCAACCTTAATGTTGTAATCTTTCAAAAGAACCTTATAATACCCTGCCTCTGCAACCTCGCTATCGTGCGAGAATTTAGAGTGAATACCCAATGGAGCCTCAGCCTCGTTATAAGGATTTGTAACAGGCATAAACGAAATATCATAAAGGTCGCCCGCACCGGTACCAGTCAAGTGGGTATGACTAAACCCTGCAATAGTGCTATCGGGATAAAAGTAACCGGCAATTCTATCCCAACCGGGCAACCCATTATCGGGGCTGAGTTGCACCATACCAAACGGAACAGTAGCACCCGGATATGTATTACCTGTATAATCAGTACCAACAAAAGGATTTACAAACTGAGCAAAATCCTTTGCTTTATCGTATTTACTACAACTTGCAAATATGAGTATAGAAATCAAAAATAAAAAATTGCGCATAATGTATAGTTATTAAATCTTTTAGCAAAGATACGAAGAACTTGCGTAAAAATGGCAGGATGAGGGTGAAATTTGATAAGTGGTTGGTACATATACCATTTTTGTGTTACCTCACCATATTGTTAAATTTGGCAGAAATAGCCGTATATGGTGGGTATTAGAGAAAGAATTGCTACCTATCCGTTGCCTTTTTATAGAAGGGAAAGTTGGTAGAAACAGCATCTTTAATCTCTTGCACATACCCTACAACAGCCACAAAGAACGCTTGTTTTATCTATCATTGCACTGACAAAGGTAAT
>JAFXDI010000021.1 GCA_017521245.1 Bacteroidales bacterium | reverse complement strand
TGCTCTCGGGTGTTTCGGTATCTGCTACATTCTGCAAATCATTCAGGGAATAGAGCTCTTCTGTATTATTTGTTATTGTTTTAGTATATGAGTTTCTGTGGTAGTTGTTTATGAATATGTGTTTCATAATAGTAACCATCCACCTTTAAGATTGGTATTCTCAATGTATTTATCCTTATTATTGAGAACTCTTAATAGTGTTTCTTGCAAAAGATCCTTTGTATCATCAATATTTGATGTAAGAGAATAAGCATAGATATATAATACTCCTTGTAGTTCTAAAACCCTCTTCACAAACAGATCTCCACTTTCATTCATTACTGCACTTTCTAATATTTCTTATACAGAACAATTTAAAAACAAAAAAGTTCATTCGTTCTACAATTTTTTTTGATGAAAGTTTTTAAATCTCTGAAATACAGTGAGAAAAAATCTACAAATAATTTATGTATTTATTTGAACCTTGTCGAATATAAATGTAACAATATTTCTGCGAAATTATTTCTGTTTAATTAAAATATTTTATTAATTATTATTGGTATTTGTTGGATATATTATGCCTACGCTTAAGAGTAGTTCTGTGATATTCCTTAACATTGAGCTTACTCTGATTTGTCTGTGTACTCTCTTTTATTTTTTTGATGCTACAAAGTTGTTTGCTTTTGCAACAGCGTCTCTAATGTTGTCGCATATATTTTCAGGTGCCATAAGGTTTGTTATTCCTCCTTTTACCAAAGTGTTATGTACCGATTCGTGTACTCCTGATAATATTATCTTAATGCCGTCTTTGTGTGCTGAGTTGATGAATATCTCAAGGTTGTGAAGACCTGTAGAATCGATAAATGGGACTTTTCTCATTCGAAGAATACGAACTAATGGTTTTTCTGCCAATATACGCATCTGCTCATCAAATTTATTTGCCACTCCAAAGAAGAAAGGTCCGTCAATCTCATATATCTCAACGCCTTTCTCTAATTTCAAATGCTCCTCTTCAAGAGTTGAAAGGTTGTGGTCATCATCATCAAGATTAAGGTCTTTGCGGATAACAGATACTTTTGTATTCTCTGTTACTCGTTTTAAGAATAGTATAACGGCAAGTAAGAGACCTATCTCTATTGCAATGTTTAGGTTGAACATTACGGTTAGTAGTAGTGTTAGCCAAAGAACAATAACATCGGTATTGCGTAATTTGGATAGTGAGCGAATTGTTCTCCATCCACTCATATTGTATGCAACTACAATAAGTATTGCTGCTAAGCACGACATTGGTATGTGTACTGCAAGTGGTGCAAGGAATAGCAATATCAGTAGCAATACAACAGCGTGAATTATACCTGCGATAGGGGTACGACCTCCGTTGTTTATGTTTGTCATTGTTCTTGCTATTGCTCCTGTTACAGGGATACCTCCAAAAAGTGGAGATACTATGTTTGCGGCACCTTGAGCTATTAACTCAGTGTTTGAGTTGTGGCGTTCGCTGATAACTCCATCGGCAACGGTTGCCGAAAGAAGTGACTCAATTGCTCCTAACATTGCTATTGTAAATGCAGGAGAAATAAGATTGTTTATTACCTCCCAATTAAGTTTAAAACCTTCGGGGGCTTTGATGTTTGCCTGAATTGTTCCAAAGCGGTCGCCAATAGTCTCAATACTCTCAATACCGGCAAAAGTCCTTAGAAGATAAACTACAACGGTTACAACTACTATTGCTATCAGAGAACCGGGTATACGTTTGGTTATTTTAGGTGAGAATATTATTATCAGCAAAGTTGCTATACCAACTAAAAGTGCGGCAATATTGGTTGTGTCTATATTGGCAAAATATGCTCCCCATTTTGAGAAGAAATCTGCTGGGAGATTCTCAATGTGCATACCAAAGAAATCTTCTATTTGTGTAGAGAATATTGTTATGGCAATACCTCCTGTGAATCCAATAACAATGGGGTAGGGGATAAATTTGATTATGGTTCCAAATCGGCAAAGTCCCATAACAAGAAGCATTACTCCTGCCAATAGGGTGGCAATTGCTAATCCTTCAATTCCGTATTGGCTTATAATTCCTGCAACAATGATGATGAATGCTCCGGTTGGTCCGCCAATTTGAACGCTACTTCCTCCAAAGAACGATACAATAAAACCTCCGATGATGGCTGTTATTAAACCTGCTTCGGGCGTTACTCCGGAGGCTATACCAAAGGCTATTGCAAGGGGCATTGCAACAACTCCCACAATTATACCCGCCATAAGGTCAGAGGTAAATTTCTTTTTGTTGTAATTTTTTAATGTATTAAATAGTGAAGGCTTGAAGTCTATACTATTAAGAATTGTGTTTAATTTCATCTTTCTAATGTTTTAATGTGATGAATATATATCTGTTTTTCTCTATTTTTTAAATGAGGGTGCAAAATTACTTATTTATAAGTAATAAATAAAACTTTTTAGTGTTAAAATATCGCTGGTGTTAATGTTAATAAAAAAAGAGTGAATGTTTTTGTAACATACACTCTTTGATTATTGGGGCTAAGATGCTTATCTTTAAATTATATAAGTTTCTTGTGAAATGCTCTGCGACGTTTATGTTGAATAGTGTCAAACATTGCCCATTGATTATGAATTTTTGTATTGTTATCCAACTCTGGGTTTGACTCAACCATCTTAAATCCTTGCTCTTTGAAATATGGGAATATTCTCTCAAAGAAAAGGGCGTTAACTCCTTTGCTTTGGTAGTCGGGGCGAACAGCAATAAGAAGGAAGTCTACAATGTCGTTTCCTTTCTTGAATGCTTTAAGCAAGTGGTACCAACCAAAGGGGAAGATTCTTCCTCTTGATTTTTGTAGAGCTTTTGATAACGAAGGTACTGTGATACCAATACCAACAACTTCATCTTGCTCGTTAAGAACAACCGCAATACCATTTTTGTGAACCATTGGCAAATACATCTTAATGTAATGTTCTATTTGGCGAGGAGTCAAAGGTGAGTATCCAAACAACTCATCGTAAGCAACATTGATAAGTTCAAAAAGTGCTTGACCATATTTATCGGCGAGTTCTTTTATATTTTTACACTCGGCAAGACGTATTCCAAATTTTTCTTTAACAATCTTTGCAATGCGATAGTGCTTTTCGGGAAGGTCGTCAGGAATGTTGATTTTGAACTCTACCCAATCTTGCTCTTTTTCATATCCCAACTCCTCAAAGTGAGTAGCATAGTAGGGGTAGTTATATATGGTTGCCATTGTTCCTAATTGGTCGAATCCCTCAACAAGGCAGCCCTCAGGATCCATATCGGTAAATCCAAGAGGTCCCTCAATCTCGTTCATTCCTTTGTGGATTGCCCAATTCTCAATCCACTCTGTGAGTGCAATACTAACCTCTTTATCATCAATAAAGTCAATCCATCCAAAACGAGCACACTTTTTACCTGTTCTTTTATTTACAGCATGGTTTATAATGCCAGTTGCTCTACCCACTGCTTTACCATCGCGGTAAGCCATAATACTTACGGCATCGCAAAAATCAAATGCAGGATTCTTTTTTCTGTTGAAAGTAGTTAGCTCATCCATTAATAGGGGAGGAACAGCATACTTAGAATCTTTATAAAGTTTGTTCTTGAAATTGGTGTATTTAATGTAGTCCCAAGTTGAAGAGATTATTTTAATATCTATAGCCATAACTCTATTAACTTTAGTTTGTGATTCCTATTTATAAATTTATTCTATAATGCAAAAATAGTTCTTTTTAACTAAAAACAAACTAAAAAATGCGTTTAATGGTTATAATATTTTTCTTCAACTAAAAGAATTATAGTTAAATAATCTTTTTTTTAATATAATTGGCGAAAAATTTCTTTAATCGAACACTATTCTTTCAAAATTTGTATTACCTTTGTATGCGGTTAAGGATTGGTTTATTTATAGCAATTCTTGGTATGGTGAAATTTTAACATTTCACTTAATATAAAACTGAGAGATAATTTAAATAATAATAAACTTTTTAATTTTAAAAACAATGGCAACATTAGATTTGAGCAAGTACGGAATTAATGGAGCAACTGAGGTTATCCACAATCCGTCTTATGATGTCCTCTTTGCAGAGGAGACAAAACCGGGATTGGAAGGTTTTGAGGTTGGTCAAGTTACAGAACTTGGTGCAGTAAACGTTATGACAGGTGTTTACACAGGACGTTCTCCTAAAGACAAATTCTTTGTAAAAGATGCTACAAGCGAGAACACTGTATGGTGGACTTCTGATGAGTACAAAAACGATAACAAACCTGTTACTGAGGAGACTTGGAAAACATTAAAAGAGATTGCAGTTAAAGAACTTTCAAATAAAAAACTTTTTGTAGTTGATACTTTCTGTGGAGCAAACGAGGCAACTCGCCTTAAAGTTCGTTTTATTGTAGAGGTTGCATGGCAAGCACACTTCGTGTCTAACATGTTCATCCTTCCTACTGCTGAGGAGTTGGCTAACTACGGAGAGCCTGATTTCGTTGTTTACAACGCATCAAAAGCAAAAGTTGAGAACTACAAAGAACTTGGTCTTAACTCAGAGACTGCGGTAGTATTTAACTTAACAACCAAAGAGCAAGTAATCATCAACACTTGGTATGGTGGTGAGATGAAAAAAGGTATGTTCTCAATCATGAACTACTTGAATCCTCTTAAAGGAATCGCTTCAATGCACTGTTCAGCAAACACTGACAAAGAGGGCAAAAGTTCAGCAATCTTCTTCGGATTGTCAGGAACAGGAAAAACAACTCTTTCAACAGATCCAAAACGTCTATTGATTGGTGATGACGAGCACGGTTGGGATGATGAGGGTGTATTCAACTACGAAGGTGGTTGCTACGCTAAAGTTATCAATCTTGATAAAGAGAGCGAGCCCGATATCTACAACGCTATCCGTCGCGATGCTTTGTTAGAGAACGTAACAGTTGATGCTAACGGTAAAATCGATTTCGCTGATAAGAGCGTAACTGAGAATACTCGTGTATCATATCCTATCAACCACATCGAGAATATTGTTAAACCAGTTTCTAAAGGACCTCACGCACAACAAGTAATCTTCTTGAGTGCTGACGCATTTGGAGTATTGCCTCCAGTGTCAATCTTGACACCTGAGCAAACTCAATACTACTTCCTTTCAGGATTTACTGCAAAATTAGCAGGAACTGAGCGTGGTATCACTGAGCCTACTCCAACATTCTCAGCATGTTTCGGTGCAGCATTCCTTTCATTACATCCAACAAAATACGGAGAAGAGTTGGTTAAGAGAATGGAGAAAACAGGTGCTCGTGCATACTTGGTAAATACTGGATGGAACGGAACAGGAAAACGTATCTCAATTAAAGATACTCGCGGTATCATCGATGCAATCCTTGACGGATCAATTGATAGCGCTCCAACTAAGAAAATTCCATACTTCGATTTTGAAGTTCCAACAGCATTGAACGGTGTTGATCCTAATATCCTTGATCCTCGCGATACTTATGCTGACGCAGCAGAGTGGGATGCAAAAGCAAAAGATCTTGCTGAGCGTTTCATCAAAAACTTTGCTAAATTTACAGGTAACGAGGCAGGTAAAGCATTAGTTGCTGCTGGTCCAAAATTGTAATACCAATAAATTTAAATAGTGAAACGAGATACTCTTAAAGGGTATCTCGTTTTTTTGCTATTTGATTGTAGAAGATATATCTTGGTATAAAAAGGAATGGCAGGTTTCATTTCTGGCACATCCACCGCTAATATTTAATTTACAATATTATTAACTCCCTTAAAATTTATCAAGTGTTGAGGTAGAAGCCTATTCAATAATTGTTGAAACAAAAAAACGAGGTGAATTCACCTCGTTTTCTGTTATAAATATTATGTGAGTTTTTATTATCTAACACGCTCAACATACTCACCTGTGCGAGTATCTACGCGGATTTTATCTCCTGTGTTAATGAACAAAGGAACGCGAACTTCGGCTCCTGTTTCAACTGTTGCAGGTTTAAGAGTGTTTGTTGCTGTGTCTCCTTTGATTCCTGGCTCAGTATAAGTAATCTCTAATTCAACTTTAACTGGCATCTCAGCGTAAAGGATGGTCTCAGTTGAAGCATCAGATACAACCTCTACAACCATCTCCTCTTTCATGAAGTCAACACCTGTGATAAGGTCTTTTGCAATGGGAAGTTGTTCGTATGTCTCTTGATTCATAAAGATATACTCTTCGCCTTCTTTATATAAAAATTGGTATGGGCGACGCTCTACACGTACATCTTCAAGTTTCTCACCAATGTTAAAACGGCGTTCCAAAACGTAACCGTTTACAACATCTTTAAGTTTAGTACGCATAAAAGTGTTACCTTTACCTGGTTTTACGTGTAAAAATTCGATACAGAAATAGAGTTTTCCGTCCATACGGATACAAGTTCCGTTTTTAATGTCTTGAGCGTTAATCATAAATATATGGTTATTTGTTATTGTTTTCGGAGTACAAAATTAATTGAATTTAAATAAAAAAGCAAAAAGTTTTGTATAAAAATGAATTATAAGTGCCATATCTTTTGGAAATTTGACAAAACATAACTATCTTTGCACCCTGATTTTGGAATATAATATAAACAAATATAAAATACACAAACTATGAAAAGAACATTTCAACCTTCTAACAGGAAGAGAAAAAACAAACACGGCTTCCGTTCTCGTATGGCAACTGCCAACGGACGCAGAGTGTTAGCAGCACGTCGTGCTAAAGGTAGAGCTAAACTTACAGTATCTGATGAGTACAACGGATAATTGAATGTATAGTTTAACTAACAGAAAAGGATATGTCTACCGGGCATATCCTTTTCTGTTTTTATTGAGAGTAATTTAAATGTGTGTAAATATTATCTTGTTCTCAATAAAATAAATATCTTTGCACTAATTATAACAGAAACATATATGAAGATATTTTTTTACGATCTTGAAACAACAGGAACACTTTTCTGGAAACACGGAATACATCAGATAAGTGGAGCAATTGTTATAGATGGAGAGATAAAGGAGAGATTCGATTTAAGAGTTGCTCCAAATCCAAAAGCGATAGTTGAGGATGCTGCTTTACAGGTTGCCGGTGTTACCCGTGAACAAATTATGGCATACCCGCCTATGGGAGATGTATATAATAAGGTGGTTGAAATGTTAGGTAAACATGTCGATAAATATGACAGATCTGATAAATTCTTCCTTTGTGGATATAATAATGCTTCGTTTGACGACAACTTCTTTAGGGCGTGGTTCCGTCAGAATGGTGATGAATACTTTGGAAGTTGGTTCTGGGGAAACAGCCTTGATGTAATGGTACTCGCATCGCAATACTTTGCTGAGGAGCGACACACTATGAAAGATTTTAAACTCTCAACTGTTGCTCGTCAGTGTGGAATTGAGGTGTGCGAAGAGTCGTTGCACGATGCTCTATATGATATTCGCCTAACAATGGAAGTGTATAAGAAAGTTGTTAATCGTTAGTTTTTAGAATATCGTAGACAACAAGAAACGGGAGTTTATCAACTAACAACTAAAAACAAACAACTAAAAATGAAGTTTTCAATTATAGTTCCAGTATATAACCGCAGGGCAGAGGTAGAAGAGTTATTGGAGAGCCTTTCAAAGCAAACCGATAAGGATTTTGAAACCATAATTGTTGAAGATGGCTCGGTTGAAGATAGCGAGGATATTGCCAAGCGATATGCCGAGAGTGCCAATGTGCGTTACTTTATGAAGAAGAACGAGGGGCGTAGTGCCGCTCGTAACTATGGAATGGAGCGCGCCGAAGGCGAGTGGCTTATATTCTTTGACTCTGATTGCGTGATACCGCCTACATATTTTGAGATTGTAAAACGAGAGATTGCAAAAGGAGGTTTTGATTGCTTTGGTGGTCCCGATGCTGCGGCCGATAACTTTACAACGTTGCAAAAGGCAATCAGTTACTCTATGACCTCTTTTTTGACAACAGGGGGCATCAGAGGAAGAAAAAAAGGAATGGAGAAGTTTTTGCCCCGTACCTTTAATATGGGATTTACCCAAGAGGTGTATAAAAAGGCTGGAGACTTTCGTGATGTATTTGGCGAGGATATAGACCTGAGTCTTCGCATACGCAAAGCAGGTTTTACAACTGTTCTCTTACCCGATGCTTTTGTATATCATAAACGCCGTAATACAATCAAGAGTTTCTGCCGTCAGATGTTGGTGTT
>JAFXDI010000020.1 GCA_017521245.1 Bacteroidales bacterium | reverse complement strand
ATTACCTCAAGTCGCTTTATGGGGTAAGGGGATTTTGTGTCTGCGACATTTCTGTTGTGCAAGAAATATGTACAATAAAATGAATTTTGTCGCTTTGCAAGCAAAATCCCACTAAACCCTATAGGTTGCGGATTTGAGGTATAATAGAATTTGGAATTAAATTGAAATTTTCTACTTTTGTTTTTGACTCTGCAACAGATAAATTTGTTAAATTCAAAATTTAAAAGGCCGATATAAAAGCGTGGCATGACAACACCTATTTTGCTTTAATAGGCGATGTTTTTTATTACAATTTTTTTTAATGTGAATGGTGTCTGTTTTTATCTCCTCCATTTTGTTTTTTATTGTCGTATTGCCCAAACTGTCATAAAATAAGAAAGCGTGGACATATTTGCTTATCTTATGAAAGCGGGCTCTGGTAAGCCTCTGGACTAAATAAGCAACAGCCCACGCATTGACTATACCCATAAGGCATAACAAAACGTGAAGAGCAGCACTTATTCCCGTCCATAAAATTTACCAGATTTGCTTTCAGAGAATAAAGCTAAAAACACTTTCTGTTTGTGTTTTAATATCAAATGTAATTCATCGATAGTAACAATTTGTATTGTTCTTTAAGATGATGTTACAAATAAATAAAAAAATTTTTTAACATCCAAATGTTTAAACTCTTTTTAAGACTGTTGCTCTATTTTGCAAAGGAATATAAAAATTGTCGCAAAAAATAATTCTAAAATGGTCTATAAGTTTAAAAAACGGAAGTTTGGACTAAATAAAGATATTTTTAGAAGAGTATAAAAAGATTAAAAGTAAGGATAAATAACTATTTATCAGAGAGGTTGGATTTTTTATATTGTAAAAACCATACTGACGGAGTTATGCCAGTAACTTTTTTAAAAACGAGAAAGAATGTTGAACGAGACCTAAATCCGCATTCATAATATATACTATCAATGCTATATCCCGAAGCGTCAAGTTCTATAATTTTACGTTTTGCTTCCTCTATTCGCATCTCATTAATAAATTCAAAAAAATTTTTTTTGAGACAGGTGTTGATAGAGGTCGATAATTTTCTTTGAGACACACCTATCTCTTTTGCCAATAGGGCCAATGATAGGTCGTGGCGAAGATAAATCTTGGTGTTAGTGAGAAAATCTGTTGCCTTTGCACATATTTCCTGCATAACTTCTAAATCGGGTTGTTGTGTTGTACTCGAGTTCTTTTCAATATCTTGCGTGGGTAATGCTGTGGGAATATAGGGGTGTACTAACGAGTTATACACTAAATACGACATTGCTACAACATTTAATATTTGAATTAGCCATGCATCGGTACGAGGCCATATTGCATAACAAACCATTACTATAACAAACAGAGATGCAAACAATATCATAAATATTGGTACCCACTCTTTTTGAAGCCATTCAGCATCTGACAATTTTTCTTTAACTCTCTTTTTATTTTTATATATAAAGATGAATATCATAGGAAAGTATATTAATAGTTGTAATAAAACAACTACTGTATTGAGATCTCCAATCCATGTATCATCTCCCGACATTTCATACACTATACTGCTAATCTTATCATCGCTGGAGATGGTGAAATATATAATAAAAAATATGATACATGGTATAATATGGATTAAATCTTTAACAGAGAACTTATATGAGGAATCGAAACTTTTTCGAGCAAACAACCACAAAAGGGGCATTAACAAAGTATTCAGCGAGAAACTGAAAGGGAGCATTGCAAGCGTAAAGTTATGCCACCCCAACATTCTACTTGCATTGTACAGATAGACAGGGACATTGGGAAGAACTATTATTGCCGCTGCATAGGCATTTTCTCCCTTAAAACGCGTTGCTAGCAATAGGATAAGAGCAAGTAAAAGTAGAATAAGTATGCTTGATGTATTTACTGTTAATATTAATTGATCGTAACTCATAAATATGATTTTATATATCATAATATGATATTCTACTTAACTACTCTATATACTTCTCCTCCAACCTTAACTATAAATAATCCGCTCTGCGATACTTGTAGTTTTGTAACACTGCCACGAGTGTATGATTGTGCAAGGAGTGTTCCTGCTACGTTATATACCGATATTGGCTCTATCGATTTTACAGAAGTTTCAACTACTATTGCATCATCTACGGTATATACCTTTGTTGGTGAGGTCTCATACTCCTCAACGCCTGTCGCATCAGTTGTAACTGTAAACTCAAAATCGTAGTAACCTCCTTCGGTATAATCATCGCAAGCCCACAAATTCTTTTCGTTGCTTCCTGCAACATACATTACTCTCATAAGGTATTTTCCTTCCGGAATATCGGGTGAGAGTGTGAAGGTTTGTGATATTTGGGTTGTTCGGTTTCTGTCGGCATCTGCAAAAATCTGCTCATCCAAATCAAAAAGGCAGTTTCCATTCAAATCAACATATACACGCACTAACCCCCATACTGTATTTTTATCACTTATATTTAGGGTTATTGTTTGCCCCGGATATGCTGTGAAGGTATTCTCTATTGGTTGGACTGCTCCATTATAGTTCTCGGTTTTGGGGTTGTTCCACAAAGCATTTACTGCCGCCCCTGTTGTTGAGAGTGTCACTATCTGTCCCACGTATGAGGTTGCTGTGCCTTGCGTTGTTACCGAAGGAGTACAATAGTCTCCTTCTTCTGTGCCACTGCTTGGGGTATTGTATAAATAGAACTCTGAACAAGCCGAAAATTTTGTGCCGTTTGCTGTTGATTTACAGAGCAATAACAAATATCTTGCAGAATAATTGCCTCCTAACTGAACATAATGCTCTCGAGAATTGTTATATGTAAATGTACCGCTCTTTATTTTTGTGCCTGTGGTGGGAACATAACCTGAGCCAAGTGAATATGTCATATCGCTGTTTGAGATATATATCTCATAGTTTGCAATATCTCCGTTTTGTGAGCCATTGGCTGTACGCGATACATAGTTAAATGCACTGAACTCCTGAACACTTCCCAAGTCGAATTGGATGTAGTGAGGTAACTCATAGTTTGTGCTGCCTCCTCCGCTATCGTCATATCTCGAATGCCAGTGAGAGTTTAAATCTCCGTCAAAGGCATAACGTGGTGGTCCATCATACATACTTGCCGCATAGCCATCGGCTCTTGCACTCCAGCCATCGCGAGAGAGTTGTACTTCTTCACTCTCCTCTCCTCCCGATGTTCCTCCCATAAAGTCGAAAGAGATTTTTCCGCTACTCTCTCTTATATTGGTTATTGGTTTGCCTAAATAGTATGAACCCGACTTTGTTGGCTGATAAAACAGGGCGGCAGGTGAAGATGTGTCGGTAAACGAACTTTTTCCATATATACCCGGATAGGTGTCGCCTGCCTCAGATGAATAGCTTAAATCATTATCTGCCGGTTTAATTGTATATCTTCTGTGCGAAGGATCGTTGTTTACATTATTATATCCCCACGCATCAGCATCGTAATCAATGTGGGTAATCAGCAATCCATGAGCAGAGCAACCTACGTCCCACCCCTTTTGTTGTCGGTTTTCAAGAATGAAATACTCTTTATATACACTACCATCATTGTAGATACGATATGCCACTGCATCATCGTCTGAGAGCGAAGGCATCTGGGTTATAGATACAGGCTCATTTAGCACCTGTAATTGCGAAGATGGCATCCACCCTGCATAGTTACGTTCAAAGGCTGTGTAGTTACAGGGAATTCTTCCATTTGAGTTATAACAACCCATATCCATTACACTCCACGTTCCCAAGCCATAAGTTCCGTTATCCGATGTATCATATAAATCGGGCAATCCCATACAGTGCGAAAACTCGTGGCAGGCTGTTCCAATACCATCGATTGTTGAGCCTGATGTTCCGTCAAGTTCGCTACTACATGCAAATGTATCTATAATCACTCCGTCAAGGGTTATATATCTTCCATAATCGGAATATGAGAGATACCACTCTTTTGGCCATATTGTATATGATGGGGCTCCTGATGCTTGTGAATATCCTGCATAAATAACATATACCTGTTCAACTTCTCCGTCATCATACCAATCATAGTCGGCAAAATTTACATATCCATCTACCAGATTACAAGCCTCAGCAACCATTTCGCCTACATGCGAGTCGTGGGTAGAGCCTTGATCGGCTCCATAATACGACATATTTTTGCTTACCGTTACGGGGCCCACAACATCGAAAGTTATATCGAGTCGCCCCGAGGACTGGTCATAAAAATAGTCTCGCAAACTTCCTATGTGTCCATTACGATTGTACCCCTCTTCATTCATCATTGCCGAAATTTCGGCATTTGTTGATGAAGAGAGAAAACTTCTATCAGGAAAGTTTACCAATATTATCAATCCCTTTGTTGGGGAGGTAGATGATTTGAGCAGACTCTTTTCTGAGGGTTGTATGTTCTCTCGGAGCATCTTTGTTTTTTTTGCCCTCAACTGATTGGCAAAACCCTGTTTCATAGCCCTATACAACGAAATCTGCTCTATTGTATTTTGGGAATTTGCCTCTATATAATCTTTCTCCTCCTCCTCTCTTAGTTGTGGATTGTGTGCAAGAATTTTTGTTGGAATAAGTTGTGTATCATCCCATTCTGCAATATAAAAAGAGTTATTGGAGTCCTTTGCCAAAGGCACTCCGTCAATGGTTGTGTAGTAACCCATATATTCATCACCACATAAGATTACTGATAACTGTGTGCCATCGGGCTGAATATGGTTATCTACTTTAGGTTCTGCCGGAATGGCAAACATAATAGTTACATTTACCACTGCAAGAAATAGGGTTACTACAAAGTTTTTCATTATTCTTTTATTGCTTTTCAGGGTTTAATATAAACTTAACAGAGACATTCTCCTCTATCTCTATTTCATCAAAATTGATTTGTGGCAATTCAGGTACTACTTCATCGGCTGTTACCGCCATTGCTTCATTACGTGCACTCTTAAGCATTACGTTGCGATATGTTACTGCGGGTGATGATGGATAGAAGTTTATCTGTATGGCACTTCCTATGCTTTGTCCTATTGCCTCTGCCAATACCGAAGCATCGTGTTTTGCACTTCTTATAGCCTCAACTTTCAGACTATCAGATACCGCTTTGCGATCAGCCAACCATACTTTTGTCAAACGACCTCCTGAGATTTCGTTTTCAACAAGTGCATCCATTACATTTTGAGCCTCTTCGGCAGTATATACCTCTAACTTAAATATTTTGTATTGCTTAATATTTTTGCGTTTCGCTGTTGCAAGGTATTGACGGTAGAGTGATAGTTGTTTTTTTGCATCAACTCCTGCACTCTTCAAAGCAATGGCAAGTTTTGTCTCCCACTCATTAAGAGAGTATTTGCCTTTTAAATCGTTTTCGTTGATGGTAATCTCAATCTCTGCTCTATCGGGAACTACTTTAACTTTTGCTCTTCCTGTAACATCGACACTTGCCTCTGTTTTTGTTTGTGCCGGTACTAATCCTATTGCTAAAAAAGCGAATGTTGCAATAAAAAATAACTTTTTCATAATTTTTTTCATTTTTAGTTGAACAATTTACTCTGTTTATTTGTTTAGATATATAAATAGGATTAAAGTTTAAAATAGTATCTCCTCTTTTTCTGCATCGAGAGGGTTACTTATTCAATTTCCACTCAACTCCCTCTTTGGTGTCTTTTACCTCAAAACCTATCTCTGACAAACGATTACGGATAAAGTCGGCTGTTGCCCAATCTTTTCGAGCCTTAGCCTCTTTGCGTAACTCCATAATTAAATCAACTGCCTCTTTGTAAGCCTCGTTTCCTTCTGAAGAGGAGTCTCCTCCCTCAACTACAAGACCTAATACATCAAACATAAATGTTTTGAATGTATCTTTCAGTTCCTCTAAATCTTCGGCAGTAATTGTTGCTCCGCCTGCCAATATAGTGTTTATTTGACGTACTGCATCAAACAGGTGCGATATTACTATTGGCGAAGAGAGGTCATCGTTCATTGCCTCATAACATTTTGCACGCAACTCTTTTACATCGCAAGTTGTTGCACTGGCTGGGGTAATTTTTGAGAGGTTCTCCCAACCCTGACACAAACGGATGTATGCCTTCTCGGCTGCTACAAGTGCATCGCTACTGAAATCGAGTGTACTGCGATAGTGTGCTTGCAGTATAAAGAAACGTATTGTCATTGGCGAGAATGGTTGTGTCAACAACTCATGTTCGCCTGTAAAGAACTGATCGAGTGTTATAAAGTTACCCAACGATTTTCCCATCTTCTGTCCGTTAATGGTAATCATATTGTTGTGCATCCAATAGTGAACGCACTCTTTTCCTTGTGCGGCAACCGATTGGGCAATCTCGCACTCGTGGTGAGGGAACATCAGGTCCATTCCTCCGCCATGAATATCAAACTCCTCGCCCAGATATTTTGTACCCATAACCGAACACTCCAAGTGCCATCCGGGAAATCCGTCGCTCCATGGCGAGGGCCAACGCATAATATGTTCGGGCGAAGCCTTTTTCCATAGGGCAAAATCTATTGGGTTGCGTTTCTCGCTTTGACCGTCTAACTGACGTGTTGTATTCAATAGTTCATCTATGTTACGTCCTGATAGTTTTCCGTAGTGGTGACTCTTGCTATATTTCTCTACATCGAAATATACTGAGCCTTCGCTCTCGTATGCAAAGCCTGCCTCAAGAATTTTTTTGATATACTCTATCTGCTCAATAATGTGACCTGAGGCGTGAGGCTCAATGCTTGGTGGTAATACATTCAAACGCTCCATTGCTTTGTGGTAGCGGTTCAAGTAGTATTGTACTACCTCCATAGGTTCAAGGGCATCAAGACGTGCCTTTTTTGCTATCTTATCTTCTCCTTCATCGGCATCGTGCTCAAGGTGTCCTACATCTGTTATGTTGCGAACATAACGAACTTTGTAGCCTATGTGTTGCAGATAACGAAATAGGAGGTCGAAAGTTATTGCAGGGCGTGCATGACCTAAGTGTCCATCGCCATATACGGTTGGCCCACAAACATACATTCCTGCTTTACCTTCGGTTATAGATTTGAATATCTCTTTTTTGCGAGATACGGTATTATATATTACCAATGGTTGTTCCATATTCTACACTAAATTAAGGTTATCTATTAGTTTGCAAACGGAGTGGCTGTTCCGCCTTGTCCGCTTAATGTTATTTTACCGTTTTGACTCTCAAATCGTGCAATGTTGTCTTGCAAAGCAAACAACAGACGTTTTGCGTGTTCGGGTGTTAGTATTATTCTTGATTTTACATTTGCCTTGTTTACTCCCGGCATTATGCGTGCAAAATCAACTATAAACTCTGATGTTGAGTGTGCAATTATTGCAAGATTTGAATATACTCCTTCTGCTACTTCGGGAGATAGTTCTATCTCCAATCCTTTCTTTTTATCTTCCATTTTATTATGTTTTTATTTATTTTCTACTATTTATAATGTTGTATCTATTACTCCGTCTTTCATATATATAACTCTATCGGCACTGCCTGCTAAACTCATATCGTGAGTTACTATAACAAATGTTTGTGCCATTTCGTTACGTAAACGGTGAAAGAGTGAGTGCAGTTCCTCTTTTTGTACTGTATCCAGACTTCCCGATGGCTCATCGGCAAAGATGATATCGGGATTGTTTATCAAGGCTCGTGCTACGGCTATCCGCTGTTTCTCTCCTCCCGACAGTTGTGAGGGTTTATGTTTAAGCCTCTCGCCCAGATTCAAGAAATCGAGCAACTCTTTTGCTCTCTTCTCTGCCTCGCTGTGCGATGTTTTTGCTATCAGTGCCGGGAGCATTACATTTTCTAATGCCGAGAACTCGGGCAATAGTTGATGAAACTGAAATACAAATCCTATATGGCGGTTACGGAATGTTGCTAAATCATCTCCTTTAAGATGAGAGACCTCTACTCCGTTTATCTCAACACGCCCCTCATCGGCTCGGTCGAGTGTTCCGAGTATCTGCAAGAGTGTTGTCTTTCCTGCTCCACTCTTTCCTGCTATGGCAACTATCTCGCTCTTGGCAATCTCAACGTCAACGCCTTTTAGCACTTGTAGCGAGTCGAAACTCTTATGTATATTCTCTGCCTTTAACATAATACTCCTGATAATTTTCTTATGGCATACGATGCCAGATAGCAACCAAACACCGCCGGTATATATGATACTGTTCCAACTGTAAAGCGTTTGCCTTTTTCGTTTGTGGGGATTACTGAGTCTTTAACAACCGGCTCGTTTGAAAAGACTGTCATCACCCCATTTTTTATCCCACGCTCCCGTAAGTTCTTACGAATCATTCGTGCCAGAGAGCAGTTCTCGGTTTTAGAAATATCGGCAAATCGTATAGCCGAAGCATCTAATCTGCCTCCTGCCCCCATTGATGATACCAAACCAACTCCTCTCTCAACACAGGCAACAATCAACTCCGTTTTTGAGGGTATTGTATCAATGGCATCTATCACAAACGAGAAACCTCCTTGCTCAATAAAACCTTTTATCTCTTCAGGCTCTAAAAACCTATGCTCTGCATGTAACTTTATATTGGGGTTAATATCCAAAATACGTTGAGCCATAACTTCAACTTTGCTCTTGCCTAAAGCAGAGGTTGTTGCCGGTAGTTGTCGGTTAAGGTTTGTTATTCCAACAGTATCGCCATCAACAATGGTCATCTCGCCAACTCCTGCTCGGGCAGCAAGTTCGGCAGCATAGGCTCCCACTCCTCCAAGCCCCACAACTAAAAGATGCGAAGAGGACAGACTCCGTAAGCCCTCCTCTCCAAGCAATAACTCACTGCGCGATAACCACTCAGGCGTCATATATAAAGTTACTATATTATACTACAACTGGTTGTTCAAGATAGCCTCATCCATTGCTCTTGCAGCACGGCGTCCGTCTCCCATTGCAAGAATAACGGTTGCTCCACCACGAACTATATCGCCTCCTGCATAAAGGTCGTTAAGTTGAGAACGCATAGAATCTTCATCTACTACGATTGTTCCTTTACGACTTATCTCCAAACCTTTAATAGCATTGGGGATTAATGGGTTGGGCGATACTCCGACACTTACTATTACCTCGTCAACCTCAATTGTCTCTATTGCCCCCGGTATTGGCTCTGGTGAACGGCGTCCCGAAGCATCAGGCTCTCCAAGTTGCATCTTTTGTAAACGAACTGCTGTAACTCTTCCCTTTTCGTTTCCGATATACTCAATTGGATTATGCAATGTAAGGAACTCAACACCCTCTTGTTTTGCGTGGTGAATCTCCTCTCGGCGTGCCGGCATCTCATCTTCGCTACGGCGGTATATTATCATTGCTCGCTCTGCTCCTACGCGACGTGCTGTACGAACTGAGTCCATAGCAGTATTACCACCACCAATAACTGCAACTCGCTTACCTTTTACCACCGGTGTATCGCAATCGTCACACGCAGCTCCCATCAGGTTTACGCGTGTAAGGTATTCGTTGCTCGACATAACTCCGATAAGGTTCTCTCCCGGTATGTTCATAAAGCGAGGCAGTCCTGCGCCACTTGCAACAAAGATACCTCTAAATCCCATTTGGTGCATATCATCGTATGAGATAGTTTTTCCAACAATGCAATCGGCTATAAACTCAACGCCCAAAGCACGAAGGTTGTTTATCTCAACATCAACTATTTTGTTTGGCAAACGGAACTCAGGAATACCATATTTCAACACTCCACCAATCTCGTGTAGTGCCTCAAATACTGTAACTGAGTAACCCAATTTAGCCATCTCGCCTGCAAATGACAATCCTGCAGGTCCTGAGCCTACAACGGCTATCTTAATGCCGTTTTTCTCTTTTGTCTCGGGCAATGCCATCTTTCCGCTTTCACGCTCGTAGTCGGCGGCAAAACGCTCCAAATAGCCGATAGCAACAGGCTCTTTGCCCAATTTTAGTTTATAGAAACACTTTGACTCGCACTGCTTCTCTTGCGGACATACTCGACCACAAACAGCAGGCAAAGCACTTGTCATCTTTAAAGTTTTGGCTGCCTCCAAGAACTCGCCACGCTCAATGTTTTTAATGAATGTGGGGATGAAAATGTTTACTGGGCAACCTTGCATACATTGAGGATCGGGACAATCCAAACAACGCGATGCCTCACGTTGTGCCTGCTCCATTGTTAATCCGCAGTTTACCTCCTCGTTATTTGTTATACGATATTGGGGATCGAGTTCGGTCATCTTAACACGCTCAATCTCTATTCTATCTTTATTTTTTTTCTCTTTACGCAATGCCTCACGCCACTCGGTGGCACGTTGGGCTGCTATCTCTTCTTTACTCATAATGCAATCTGTTAGAGTTATTCAACCTCTTTATACGAAGACAATCTCATTAACATCTCATCAAAATCAACTTGATGAGCATCAAACTCAGGACCATCAACACATACGAATTTTGTTTGTCCGCCCACTGTGATACGACACGCTCCACACATTCCTGTTCCGTCAACCATAATAGTGTTCAACGAAACAACAGTAGGTATCTCGTATTTTTTGGTTAGCAACGATACAAACTTCATCATTATTGCCGGACCAATGGTAACACACATATCAACCTTCTCTCGATTAATAACCTCCTCTGCTCCATTAGTTACCAAACCTTTGTTTCCGTACGATCCGTCATCGGTCATAATGATGACCTCATCGGCAGCAGCACGCATCTGCTCCTCAAGAATGATTAAATCTTTGGTACGGGCAGCCAAAATTACTACCACACGATTGCCCGCCGCCTTCATTGCCTCTACTATGGGCAAAAGGGGAGCAACTCCTACACCTCCACCGCAACATAATACAGTTCCAACCTTCTCAATGTGAGTTGCTTGTCCTAATGGACCAACAACATCGCAAAGGTAGTCTCCTACATTAAGCGCACATATCTTCTTTGTTGACTTACCAACTGCTTGAATAACCAAAGTAATAGTTCCTTTTTCTTCATCTGCTTGAGCAATGGTTAGAGGTATTCGCTCTCCTTTTTCACATGCTCTCACAATAACAAAGTGACCTGCTTTTCTCGCCTTTGCAATAAGTGGTGCCTCAACAACCAACTTTACTACATTCTCCGAGAAATACTCTTTTTCTACAATCTTATTCATAATTTATAACTATTAAATCCCCTTGCCTTGAGCAAAGGATTTCATATAATTTTACAAAGGTAAAAATAATATTTTAAATATCAGTTGTTTTTTAGTTTTTAGTTAACTAAGGTTACTAGGATTACTAGGTGGTTAGGAATTAGTTATTGGACCAATTAGACTAATTAGACTTATTGGACTAATTAGACTAATTAAAAACAAAAAAATGGTTGCCCTCAAGGGACAACCATTTTTCTATTTTGGCGGACGTGGCGGGCATTTTAAGGTAATTACAAAGTAATTAAAATTAACTAAATGTTAATTTGTACCTTAAAATGGAGAGTGCAGTGCCCTGCACGACGGAGGACACGTCCCTACTGCTTTTGATACACGTTTTTTCTGCGGACGTGGCATGCCACGTCCCTACTACTTTTGATACACGTTTCTTTGCAGAAAAGAAAATGAAAAGAAAAATGGTTGCCCTCAAGGACAACCATTTTTATCTAATAACTAACAAATCTGCGAGTAAGCGAGGGCAAAATAAGTTTACTTAAACTTTGCCGAGCGTGAGCAGATTCAACAAGCAAGTGCTTGTTAACTACCCGTAGGGCGGCATTAGTCGAAAACTAAAAACTATTTTACAACCTTAATAGTCTCTTCCGCTACTTTTATGATGATTACTCCCGAGGCAGTGGTTTCAATGGTTGTTACGCCTTCTTCTGCTACTGCGTTGGTTATCATCATTCCGTTTGCTGTGTATAGTGCAACCTCTTCTCCTTCCTCAGTGCCGAATAGTTTAATGCCATCGGCTGTTACTACGGCTTTGATTGTTGCCTCTGCTACACTCTCAGTAATGCCTGTTGGCTCTATCATTGATACTGTGAAGCGATCGGCTATTGTTGAGTATGGTGTTGCTGTGAAGGTGTAGTCTTCATCATTCAAACATACTGTTTCATCGGTTACTGCATCTTTTAAGAAGATGTTAACCTCTCCATCGTAACGGCTCAACGATATTGTTTGTTGGGCTTTTGAGCCTGCATATACTGTCAATGGCAACTCGGTTGGCTCGGGTTGAACAGAGATTGATGCCTCGCTTCCTGCTACATTTACCGACATTGTTGAGAAGACGTTTGCTGTTGGTGCCATATACCACGCATCTTCGTTTACTACAAAGTTCTCTGATGCATCATCTTTTAGCACTATCTTAACGCACTCATCATCGTTTATTGCAAGATTTGCTCTTCCGTAAACTCCGTTTGCTGCATTTGTTTTTGCTCCTATTGACAATGGAGTCATTATAATCTCTTGCTCTGGTAGGCCTCCTAAGTTTGCCTGGAACATTACTGATTGGAATGCTGAGATTGTTGGATTCTCTGTTTGCCCTACTGATACATATTTGTAACCATCGTGGTAGTATAGTACGTAGTCTATTCCATCGCTATGTGTCAAGTATGGCGATCCTACGTGTTGCCAGTCTGCATCTAACGGATGAGTTTCGCCTCTTGAGTTCCGATAACGGTTTGCTGTAATTGTTTTTGCACTTCCGTCTTGAGTGTATATAGTCTCGCGTGTTACCGCCTCTTGTCCCGGCTGTGCTTGTTCTGCATAGAATGATTTGAAACGTAGTTTCATTTTATGTTCAGCATCGCCATAATCGCTGTTTCCTACCAATACAAATCCTTGGTTGGCATATATCAATCCTCCTGTTCCTCCGAATGTATTCCAAGTTTGATTGTAATATGCTTGTCCATTAGCACGAGTAGCGCTCTTATATGTTAAGACTCTTATATCTTTTTCTATTGTTGCTGGTTTCCAAACTTTTTCTGTTGGGTGGAAGAACTCAATATTTACTCCCGGATCAAAGTCGAACGGCATTGACAAGAAGTTGAAGTATGTTGGCATCTTACCATCAATTGTGTAAGGCACTTTAATCTCTTTCTCTACCACTACGTTTATTCCCTCTTCTGGTAGAACTGATGCGTGTGATATTGTTGTTGCACTAAAGTCTGCCGATGATTTAAGTGTTACCTCGCCCAAGTATTCTACATCTGGAAGCAGGACATTTGTTCCTATCTCCAAGACTTCAATATCCATCTTCTCAATTTCTGCTCCTACTACTTGAATATCCATCTCTCCCGCAGCATTCAACGATGCAGGGATAGTCAATGTTTGTGCCTCAGGTAAGTTTTGAGAGTATCCTCCAACTTGCAAGTAACAAGCATCGGTT
>JAFXDI010000019.1 GCA_017521245.1 Bacteroidales bacterium | reverse complement strand
TGGTCAAAACCCTCTTCTCTTGCCTCTTTAGCAAAAGTAGCATACATATCGGTCCACTCATAACGCTCACCAGCAGCAGCGTCTGCCAAGTTAGTAGCAGTATCAGCAATACCATCATGCAAAAGTTTAAACCATATTTTAGCATGCTCTTTTTCGTTATTGGCAGTAGCCTCAAATAACTCTGCAATTTGCACAAAACCCTCTTTTTTAGCCTTTGATGCGTAGTAGGTATATTTGTTACGAGCTTGAGACTCACCCGCAAAAGCGGTCATAAGATTTTGTTCAGTTTTACTTCCTTTAAGTTCCATATTCGTTTAGTTTTAAAAAGTTTATAAAAATCAATCATAAAGTAGAACACTCATAAAAGAGATTTGTTTCTACACTGCGAAAATAATAATAAAAACTCAAATCAGTTCACCAATCGGCATTTTTAATATTTTTTTACTTTTTGAACTTCCGTTACCCATTTTTTAATTATCTTTGCACCTCAAATGAGGACAAAGAATAATCCTCTCATATATAATAAACATTAAACTTAAGTCACTATGAAAAAAGTATTACTAACATTAGTATTATGTGCATTTGCAATGGTAGGATTTGCACAAAAAGGAGAGATGACAGTAGGTGCTCAATTTACAGTAGGAGCAGGACAAGGAATATGCAATCCGGGATTAGGTGCAAAATTCTCATATAGCATTACAGATCCATGGCGTTTGGCAGCATCGTTCGACTACGGATTTCAAACTGAAGGAGTAGCAACATGGGATATAAACGTTGATGCACACTATCAATTCTTCTTTGGAAAAGGATTCAGAGTATATCCATTAGCTGGATTCACACTATTGGGATACCACGTACCTGAAATCAAAAAATCAAACTCAACATGTGTTGGTATGAACATCGGAGGAGGTGCTCAATATGATATCAACGACTCTTGGGCAATATTTACCGAAGTAAAAGGACAATTAGTACACAAACACGGTTCACGCTTTGTATGGGGTATTGGAGGATCATATAAATTCTAATACACCTTTCGAGGACCAAAAGTAGCTTTACTACTACAAATAAATAAAAAAAATCTTACCCTTCGGGGCAAGATTTTTTTTGTTATATTGGCTTTTAACTATTATGCTACAACAATTGAATATTATGCTTTAAGCACTCTTCAATTTGCTCTTCGGGCCAGATACTTGCTTGAACCTCTCCAATATGAGCTTTTTGAAGAAGATACATACACAAACGAGATTGACCAATACCACCACCAATAGATAGAGGAAGTTCATCGTTCAAAAGCATTTTGTGGAAACTCAACCCAGCACGTTCTGGGCAACCCTTAATCTCTAATTGACTTTTAAGAGCAACCTTATCAACTCTAATACCCATTGATGAGAGTTCAAAAGGAATATCCAAAATAGGATTCCATAACATAATATCTCCGTTCAAACCTCTGTAACCATCGCTATTGATAGTAACCCAATCATCGTAATCAGGAGCACGTCCATCGTGAGGCTCTCCGTTTGATAGGTTAGATCCTATACCGATAATAAATACAGCCCCATATTTCTTTGTGATTTTTGCCTCACGCTCTTTTGGAGTGCAGTCGGGGTATAGTTGTAATAACTCTTCCGAGTTTATGAATGTAATATTCTCAGGTAAGAAAGGAGTGATATGAGGGAAACTCTCGTAAACCTCCATCTCCAACTCTTTAATAATAGAGTATAGCTTATTTACAACCTCTTTAAGGTAGTCAAGGTTACGCTCCTTTTCGGTAATAACTTGCTCCCAGTCCCATTGGTCAACGTACAAAGAGTGTAGGTTATCCAAATCCTCATCGCAACGAATAGCGTTCATATCGGTGTATATACCATAACCGGGAGAGATACCGTATGCGCCTAACTTCATACGTTTCCATTTAGCAAGAGAGTGAACAACCTCTGCACGTTTGCCCATACACTTGATGTTAAACGATACTGGAGCCTCTTTACCACTCAGGTCATCGTTAATACCTGTTCCTGACAATACAAACAATGGTGCTGTTACACGGCGAAGATTAAGTTTCTTTTTAAGTTTATCTTGAAACGAAACCTTTAATGTTTTAATAGCCTCCTCAGTAGTTTCGGGAAGCAGTTTAAGTTTATAGTTTCTTGGTATTATAAGTGCCATATAATGAAATTCTAAACGTTATCTGTAAAAATATTCTGCGAATATACTAAAAACTTCAATAAGTTTTGCTATAAAATGTTACAAATACCTATTATCGGGGTATATTAAATATATAAGTCGTAACTTTTTGTAAATATCAAGTTGAGTTTTCCAACGACTCTTAATCTCCTCTTCAGTTTTGCCGTTGATAATATCAGAGCGTAGTTGAGCATCGCCCGATAACTTCTCAAAAAAGTTGTTGCTGTTAAAGAAATTCTCCTTATTTGAGTAGTTGTTATACATATCAATCAAATATTTAAGAGTGAAACCTAGCACCTCTTCTCCCTCTCTTAGGTCAATACCATAACATAGTTGCCCTTTGTGAAGAGGATTTTTATCAAACCCTTCAAGAGGGGCAGGGGTAAAGGTAAAATCTCCTAAGTTTTTATCGGGAGCTCCAATCATCTGAAAGGGGGAATAAGTGCCTCTGCCCACACTTATTTTTGTACCCTCAAACAGACACAACGAAGGATAAAGATTTATACTTCTTCCGTTTGGTAAATTAGGCGAAGGCTTAATCTTAAGTTCGTAACTCTCTCCGTGTCTCCACCCATCAACCGCTATAACTTTTAAATCTATATCGTTGCACTCTCCCCAGTTCTCGCCCTTAATCATAAGAGCAAGTTCAGCAACTGTAAGTCCGTGCATAATAGGTAAGGGGAGAGTACCTACAAACGATTTTAAATTCATATCCATAACCGCACCATCAACAAAGTCGTTGGGGTTTGGGCGGTCTAAAACAACAAACTCTTTACCGTGTTCAGTTGCCGATTGCATAGCATAAAACATAGTAGAGATATAAGTATAAAACCTTGCACCAACATCCTGAATATCAAAGATGATTATATCAATATCAGACAACTGCTCGGCACTCGGTTTTTTGTTTTTCCCATACAGAGAAACAATCTTTACGCCACTACGAGTATCAATACCATCCTTAACACTTTCTCCGGCATCGGCAGTACCTCTAAAACCATGCTCGGGAGCAAAAATAGTTTTAATATTCACTCCTCTCGCTTTAAGGGTATCAACCAAGTGAGTACCGCACTCAGTAACTGAAGTCTGATTAACAATAAGAGCCACCCTCTTATTTTGAGTGATCTCTAAAATCTCATCAATCTTATCGGCACCACATTTAACCTTTGCATTGGCAAAAACAAATGGTAAGAGAAATATAAATATTATAAGTCGTTTCATCTTCTTTTTGTGAGATTATTCTTTTGTTTACAACAAAGTTAAACAAACCTTTGTCAGTAACAAAAAAAATAACTAAAATTGCAAAAAATAAACATTGATTATATGAAAGCCAATATAAAAAATATATTACTTCTCATTGTTATTGTTCTGTTTAGTGGAACGGCGTGGGGTGAGGAGGCACAACAAGATAGTGTAATCTATTCGCGAAGTTGTACGTTTGAGGAGTCTATTGATATTCTCGGATTTGAAAAACGCCTAAAAGATAAAAATGAACTCTATATAGTTCGCAATAATACAAATCACACAATAACACTAATAAAATTGAGAGTCTTTTATAAAACAACAAACGATGAAATGTTGGATTATCGCGATGTAACTCTCTCTGGCGAGTTGCTACCACAAACAACAAAGCAGTTTGAGGTTGTAAGTTTTGATAAAGGCAAACGCTACTACTACCATAAGTCGCCCGACCAAAATCCTAAGTTAGAGGGGTATCCATTTAAAATAACCTACGAACTTATCCGCTACGATGTAGCAGTGGAGAGGTAATTTTTAAATAATTTGTTATATAAAACTAACAACTGATAGCATACAGCAATTAAACATATCCCACTACATAAGTGTTATAAAGAGGAGTAACCCAAAGAGATGAGGTTATTTCTCTTTATTTTATGTTTAATTTTTAAAGGAGGACAAATTATGATGCCTGTAAAAAAAGGGCAGAACTGGCTGCCTACAATTTTTCACGACTTTTTTGGTAATGAGTGGATTGAACGAGCAAAAAACACATCAACACCAGCGGTAAACATTATCGAAAACGATAAGGAGTATGAGGTGCAAATTGCAGCACCGGGTGTATGTAAGGATGATATCTGCGTAAATATAAACGAAGATAATTATCTTGAGATAACAGTAGAGAAAAAAGAGGAGAGTGATGAGAAAGACAAAAAAGGCAAATACCTTCGCCGAGAGTTCTCGTATTCACAATTCCGCCAAACATTGGCACTGCCCGATAATATCGAGGCCGATAAAATTGAGGCAACGCAAAAGCATGGAATACTAAAGATTGTAATCCCCAAGAAGGCACTACCTGCACCAAAAGAACCCAAAAGAATAGATATAAAATAATGATTTTATTAACGTCTTATTCGCCAAGTGTAGTTTCGGTATGAACTACTCTTGCCTAAAATTGCAAAGCGAATGTTCTCTATGGGGCGAATAAAATCGTAGAACATAGTCTCAAAACCATTAACATCACCTTTTAATGTTTTTGAGGCTTTGTTTATAACAATACTTTGAGATAAATATCTTATCAAGAACATAGATGTAGCAAAAGCAATAAGCAATATGTTTGTAATACTGCCCCAAATAATCAACGCCACAAAGCAAGCGTAAAACAGGATGGTACAGATCCTCTCTACACCAAAAACAAAGTGAGCCGAAGTTTTAAGAATCTTGTCAGTAAAAGAGCGTCTTAAACGCATCTCTCGCAAATCTCCGTCAATATCGTAAAGAGTATTCTCAATTTGAGCCTCTTCAGCAAGTTCCACTCTGCAATTATCTTTGGTCATAATCTCGTTGGCGAAAATATCATCCTCGCCATACTGAATTGAGAGATTATTTGAGAAGCCTCTATTGTTGAAGAATAGCTCTTTTCTGATAAACATATTAGTACCCTCACCCATATATGCTCGGTGCATAATGGCGAAACTAAAATATTTAAGTTTAAAGAATAGTCTGTAAAATCTATAACTCCATTTGGCACGTTTATCCCCTTTTTCAAAACTATTGCCAATAACAATGTCTATATCGGTAATAAAATTCCTTACCATAGTTGACAACCACTTGTCTGATACAGGTCGGCAAAAAGCATCGGTAAAACCAACAATATCATATTTTGCGGCTTTAATAGCAACGGTAAGAGCAAGTTTCTTTCTGCTCAATGAGTGAGCCCCTTGCGGAACGTATGTATAACTAAGGTTGGGATATCTCTCTTTCAGAAGAGTTATCGTGTCTTTTAAATCGCTATCATCTCCATCGTTAACAACCACAATCTCAAAGTTTGGGTAATTCTGATTTAAAAACGAAGTAATATTACGTTCTGCATCAGTAAAATTTTCACTGCAATAAACAATAACCGAAACATTTGGTTTTGCGGCACTATGCCATATTTTACCTCTTTTGCTCTTGTTTGCATACCTGTTTGGTTTTGCAAAAATTGCAATATAGAATATAAGCTGAACCAACCATATTAAGGCAAATGAGCCCAAACCGTATAGTTCAGTTACCGAAAAATTCTCAATAAAAAAGTTGTATATAAACATTCCAGTTCTCTAATGTAAACAATTTGAAAAACTACTATAAAAGTTGGTCGTTTTTAATGGAGTGAGCAAGTTTCTCTGCAATGGCAGGATACTCTTTTGAAGATAAAAATCTATTAATAACCTCAACATGCCCAAAGTGGTGAAGGTCGCTACCAACAAACGAAACATAACCTTTATTTGCCAACCATAGAGCAGTCTCTTTCTCTCTGTCGCCATAGTAACCTGTAAGAGACAGAAGATTAATCTGAAACTCACAACCTGAGTGAAACAGAGTTTCATAAATCTCCCTCTTGCGTTGATAGTACCCGTAACGTTCAGGGTGAGCAAGAATAGGCTTAATATCTCTAAGTTGCAATTCGTATATAATATTCTTTAAGTCAATAGGAGGTTGAACAAAAGAGTTCTCAATAAGCAGATAGTTATTAGGCATAACAATAATGTTATTTTCTTCAAGCATCTTTCTAAACCTATCATCAATTCTATACTCTGCCGAGTAACGAACATTCATCTTCACGCCCAAATCAAGCATACGAGTATTAAGTTTATCGTAGGCATTTTTTATAGTTTGAGGAGTATTCTCAAAATTCTCTTCAACAATATGAGGAGTAGCAACAATCGATTCAACACCCCAACTCTTCATAGCCTTTAAAAGCTCAATAGAAACATCGGTATTAGGTGAGCCGTCATCAATGCCGGGAAGAACATGAGAATGAATATCTGTAGAGTAAAAAAGCGGTTGAGGCTCTCTCTTTTTCTTACTTTTAAAGAAACTTAGTAACATTATCAACTCTCTCTTAAAAACTAATGCGAAGATACTACATTTTTTTGAGAGAATAAAAGATAAAAACATTATTATAAAAAAAAGAGTAATAAACTTTTTGCTAAATAAAAAATTATGAGTACCTTTGCGTGCCATTACGAGAGAACTATATATACGCACGCTACCAACGTGCTACTAATTTCGGAAACAATTAAAAAGATATATAACAATGAAAAAAGGACTTCACCCCGAAAATTACCGCGAGGTTGTTTTCAAAGATATGTCGAACGAGGAGATTTTCATCACACGTTCAACAGTAGCAACAAAAGAGACAATTGAGGTTGATGGTGTAACTTATCCTTTGGTAAAACTTGAGATTACCAATACTTCACACCCATTCTTCACAGGAAAACAAAAACTTGTCGATACAGCAGGTCGCGTTGATAAGTTTATGAGCCGTTACGCAAAATTTGCGAAGAAGAAATAATTGTTATAACACAATATAAAAGTAGCCTTGCATATAAATGCGAGGCTATTTTTGTATGTATGGTTTTACTCATATAAGAGTAATTGTAAAGAGCAATCTACTTGTTAGTTCAATTAGTACTATTAGTCTAATAAAAAGGGAGAATACTCTCCCTTTCTAACAACTACCCCATAGGGGCGGTTGAGTTTATGCAGCAGACAACTAACAACTCTTATTTTAGTTTCCAAAAACTAAACCATCTTCGTCAGCATCAATTACAATAGGTTTGCTCTTATCAACCTTTTGAGCAAGAAGTTCTTTAGAGAGGTGGTTAAGTACATCTCTATGGATAACTCTCTTAACAGGTCTTGCTCCAAATTGGGGGTCGTAACCCTCGTGGGCAATAAACTTAACAGCCTTGTCGGTAAAGTTCAGAGTAATACCGTTTTGTGCCAATAACTTCTTAACGCTGTTCAATTGAATTGAGACAATCTCTCCAATTTCACTCTCGTTAAGCGGAGCAAACATAATAATGTCATCAATACGATTCAAGAACTCGGGGCGAACACTCTGTTTCAACAACTCCATAACCTCGTTTTTGCTCTTCTCAATAATCTCCTCGCGGTTATTGTCGTTAATACGCTCAAAGTTTTCACGAATAAGTGAAGAACCTATATTAGAGGTCATTATAATAATAGTGTTCTTAAAGTTTACCAAGCGTCCTTTATTGTCGGTCAGACGACCATCATCAAGCACCTGTAAAAGAGTGTTGAAAACATCGGGGTGAGCCTTCTCAATCTCATCAAAAAGAACAACAGAATATGGTTTCCTTCTGATTGCTTCGGTAAGTTGACCACCCTCATCGTAACCAACATATCCTGGAGGCGAACCAATCAAACGGGTAACACTGAATTTCTCTTGATACTCACTCATATCAATACGAGTCATCATATTCTCATCATCAAAAAGATACTCAGCAAGAGCCTTTGCAAGTTCAGTTTTACCAACACCGGTAGTGCCTAAGAATATAAATGAGCCAATGGGGCGTTTGGGGTCACTCAACCCTGCTCTGTTTCGTCTTACGGCGTCAGAAACAGCAACAATAGCCTCGTGCTGACCAACAACACGTTTGTGTAACTCTTCTTCAAGATTAAGAAGTTTCTCGCGTTCGCTTTGTAGCATCTTGGTAACAGGTATGCCGGTCCAACGTGATACAACCTCTGCTATATCATCGGCAGTAACCTCCTCTTTAATCATAGCATTGTCGCCTTGTAGAGTTTTTAAATGCTCCTGAATATCGGCAATCTCTTTCTCTTTACCAACAATCTTAGCATATCTAATCTCTGCAACCTTGCCATAATCACCCTCGCGTTCTGCCCTCTCTGCCTCATATTTAAGGTTTTCAATATCAATCTTGTTTTGTTGAATCTTGTTAACAAGCTCTTTTTCCGATACCCACTTTGCACTATATTGTTTCTCTTCCTCTTTGAGGTTGGCAATAGAGCGGTTTAGTTGCTCCAGTTTAGCCTTGTCGTTTTCACGTTTGATAGCCTCACGCTCAATCTCAAGTTGCATAATCTTACGGCTTATCTCATCAATATCTTCGGGAACAGAATCCACCTCCAAGCGAAGTTTTGCAGCCGCCTCATCCATAAGGTCTATGGCTTTGTCAGGTAAGAAACGATCCGAGATATAGCGAGATGACAATTGAACAGCAGCAATAATAGCCTCATCTTTAATTCTAACCTTGTGGTGGTTTTCGTATCTCTCCTTTAATCCTCTCAATATTGAAATTGAGTCAGCCTCATCAGGTTCATCAACCATCACAATTTGGAAACGTCTCTCAAGAGCCTTATCCTTCTCAAAATATTTTTGATACTCATCAAGAGTAGTTGCTCCAATTGAACGAAGTTCTCCGCGAGCCAATGCAGGTTTTAGAATGTTTGCGGCATCCATTGCCCCTTCGCCCTTACCGGCACCAACAAGAGTATGAATCTCATCTATGAATAGGATAATCTCTCCATCGGCATGAATAACTTCATTAACAACCGCTTTTAAACGCTCCTCAAATTCACCTTTATATTTAGCACCTGCCACCAAGGCACCCATATCTAACGAGAATAACTCTTTACGTTTAAGGTTCTCTGGTACATCACCTCTGACAATTCTGTGGGCAAGACCTTCAGCAATAGCAGTCTTACCAGTACCCGGCTCTCCAATAAGAATAGGATTGTTTTTAGTCCTACGGCTTAATATTTGCAGAACACGTCTAATCTCATCATCTCTGCCAATAACGGGGTCTAACTTACCATCTCTTGCACGTTCGTTCAAGTTTATGGCATATTTCGATAGAGCATTGTAGGTCTGTTCGGCACTTGCATCGTTAACCTTCTTGCCTTTGCGGAGTTCATCAATGGCACTGCCCAACCCCTTTTCGGAAACACCGGCATCCTTTAAAAGCTGAGAAACCTTGTTTTTTACCAATAGTAGAGCCATAATAATGCTCTCCATAGCAACAAACTGGTCGCCGCACTTATTAGAGTAATCTTCGGCTTTAGTTAAAACCTCATTGCTCTCTCTGCTTAAATAAGGTTCGCCACCGCTAACCTTAGGTAGCATCTCAATCTCTCTATTAATAGAGTATGTAAGTTGGTTTACGTTTGCTCCCAATTTGTTAAAGAGGAATTCGGCAACGGAGCCATCAACCTCCATAACACCTTTGAGCAAGTGAAGTGTTTCAATAGATTGATTGCTGTTTCTGTTAGCAATCTCTACGGCCTTTTGAATGGCCTCTTGCGATTTAATTGTAAAGTTGTTTAAATTCATAACTATAATCTCCTTTCATTAACAAATGTTCTTTATAACAATAACAACAAACAAAATGCCATAGGGTTTTATATGACAAAATGTCCGTTTCTTGGTGATTTACAGATGGTTGTGTGTTGTTGATTTTGCAAAACTCGTTGAAAATTTGCAAGTTGGCTAACTGACAAAAAGTCATATTTTGTAATTGTAATTATAAAATAATTGTTCAACTTACTACTTGCTTAAAAAATAAATCCTCTTAAATACCACATTTTCGCTCGTTTGTTATTATCTTTGAGGTTGAACCTCGAAGATAATCGGCACTCGCAGTAAAATACATCAGAACAAGTTCTATGTATTTTGCTCGTTTGTTATTATCTTTGCTTACTAACAACTACCCCGTAGGGGCAACTTTAGTTGACAACTAACAACTACTAAAAGATAAATGGAATTTGAATTAATAAAAAACGATATATTAAGTAATGCAAGGGCAGGAGTTATAACCACTTCGCATGGGAAAATTGAGACACCCATATTTATGCCTGTTGGAACAGCGGCAACAGTAAAGTGCTGTCACCGCCATGAATTGGAGGAGGATGTAAATGCTCCTATAATATTAGGTAATACATACCATCTATACCTGCGCCCGGGATTGGATATACTCCGAAGTGCAGGAGGATTACACGGCTTCTCTGGATGGAATAGGGCAATGCTTACCGATAGTGGAGGTTTTCAGGTATTCTCACTTTCAGGAAACAGAAAGTTAAAAGAGGAGGGAGTACACTTCCGCTCGCACATTGATGGCAGTAAACACCTATTTACCCCCGAAAATGTAGTAGATATACAGCGAGTGATAGGTGCTGATATAATGATGGCACTTGATGAGTGTACACCGGGAACAGCAGATTTTTCGTATGCTAAAAAGTCGTTAGATTTAACAATGCGTTGGTTACAACGTGGATGGAAACATTTCAACGAAACAGAGCCATTGTATGGACATAGTCAAACATTTTTTCCCATAGTACAAGGATGTGTATATCCCGAACTCCGTCGCCGAGCAGCCGAGGAGGTTGCCGCTCTTGGAGCAGAGGGAAATGCCATAGGAGGGTTGGCAGTAGGAGAGCCTGCTGAGCAGATGTATGAAATGATTGAGGTAGTAAACGAGATACTACCCAAAGATAAACCACGCTATTTAATGGGTGTAGGAACTCCTGCCAATATACTTGAGGGTATAGAGCGAGGAGTAGATATGTTTGATTGTGTAATGCCAACACGCAACGGACGCAATGCAATGTTGTTTACTCGCAACGGAATAATGAATATGCGAAATAAAAAGTGGGCAACCGATTTCTCTCCAATCGAGGAGGGAGGAGCATCGTATGTTGATGAAGCATATACAAAAGCATATCTGCGTCACCTGTTCATAAGTGATGAGTTTTTGGCAATGCAAATAGCGTCATTGCACAATTTAGCATTCTATCTATGGTTGGTGCGTGAGGCTCGCCGTCAAATATTGAATGGCACATTCAAATCGTGGAAAGATGAAATGATAGTCAAAGTGACAACACGCTTGTAGAAATTGACTTTTTAGGTTATGCTTAAGAAAATTGACTTTTACATAATAAAGAAGTTTTTAGGAACGTACATATTTGCAATAGTACTTATAATATCTATTGCGGTAGTATTTGATATAAACGAAAAGATTGACGACTTTATAAATGCGCCGTTAAAGGAGATATTATTTGATTACTATCTAAACTTTATCCCATATTTTGCAAACCTGTTTAGTCAATTATTCACCTTTATAGCGGTAATATTTTTTACATCAAAGTTGGCAGACAACTCTGAGATAATAGCAATGCTATCAAGCGGAATAAGTTTTAAGAGGTTAATGGTACCCTATATGGTGTCGGCAGCAATAATATCATCGCTAACCTTTACCCTTAATAGTTTTGTAATACCCCCGGCAAATAAAACCCGAATAGAGTTTCAAAATAAATACGTCTCAAACAAGAAGGTAGATTATGCACAAAACGTGCAGTTGCAAGTATCGCCGGGAGTAATAGCATATATAAACCGATACGATGACAACCTTAAAACAGGGTATCGTTTTTCAATGGAGAAATTTGAGGGAAAGAGTCTAAGGTCAAAACTAACGGCAGAGTCAATCCGATACGATAGTGCTTACAGATGGGTCGCACGAAACTATACCATACGCGATTTTAACGGAATGGAGGAGACCTTCCGTAAAGGAACACGATTAGATACCATAATAACCATAGCACCCTCCGATTTTTTAATATCGCGATACGATGCTGAGTTGATGACCACGCCAGAGTTAAAAGAGTATATCAAAAAACAAGAGGCACGAGGAGCATCAAACATAAAACCATTCCATATTGAGTTTGAATCGCGAATAGCATCAACCTTTGCAGCCTTTATATTAACCTCAATAGGAATGTTCCTATCATCCCGAAAGGTAAAAGGCGGAATGGGAGTAAACATAGGAATAGGTTTAATATTAAGTTTTACCTACATCTTGTTCTCAACCATATCATCAACCTTTGCAACCAATGGCGATATGTCGCCACGCTTGGCAGTGTGGATACCAAATATACTCTATCTCTTCATTGCTATATACCTATATACCAAAGCACCAAAATAGGAAGATAAGGATTAGACGGTAAAAAAAGTGAGGCAAATATTTGCATTTAAATATCTTTTATTGTAAAATTGTAACCCCAAAACAGAAAGCAAAGTGACAAAGAGAATACATGTAATATCTTTTCAAGTACCTTATCCGGCCGACTACGGAGGGGTGATAGATGTCTATTATAAGGTAAAAGCATTAAAGGATGCAGGATACAAAGTAGCCTTGCACTGCTTTGCTTATAAGGGAAGAAAAGACTCACGAGCATTGCACGATATAGCCGATGAGGTATATATCTACAAACGTAATACATGTGTTTTATACCGATTATTATCAAAACCATATATAGTCAAGAGCCGTCAATCTGATGAGTTACTCAATAGACTATTACAAGATGATGATCCAATCCTTTTTGAAGGGTTACACACTACACATTTATTGTCATCACCACTGCTTAAAAATCGCAAAAAGTTTGTAAGGGCTCACAATGTTGAGAGCGACTACTACAAATATTTGGCAGATGCAACAGTCTCAATGAAGAAAAAAATATTCTTCAATTGGGAGGCACAACGCCTAAGCAAATACGAAAGCGTATTATCAAATGCCGATGTAATATTTGCAATAACCGAAAAAGATAAACGATATTTCTCAACAACATATCCATCGGTAACTACCGAACTGCTGCCATGTTTTCATAACGGAAACGAGGATAATGTTTCTGAACAAAGAGGAATGGGAGGCTATATCCTCTATAATGGAAATCTAAGTGTAGAGGAGAATTTGAATGCAGTCTATTTCTTGGCTGAGAGAATAATCCCTGCATTTCCAACCCAGAAATGGATAATAGCAGGAGGTAATCCACCTAAGGAGTTGTATGAAGTATTCCAAAAAAACGATAACGTTGAGATAGTTGCCAACCCAACCTCTCAAGAGATGTCTCGCTTAATAAACGAAGCGGCAGCAAACGTCTTGATAACCTTCCAATCAACAGGCATAAAGCTAAAACTAATAAATGCACTATACAAAGGCGGTCACTGCATTGTAAACGATAAGATGATTGAGAGTACAGGACTAAAAGATGTATGTATGGTAACCCACTCTGATAAAGATTTGATAGAGACAATAAAAACAGCACTATCACAAAAAATCACACCCGCACAACTTGCCGAGCGAAAAGAGGTCCTACTCAAAAGTTATGACAATAACGAGAATATCAAAATCCTCACAAAATACCTATAAGAATTAATTAGAAATTAGTGCGAGGCTTTGCCATAATTAAGAATTAATATACTATCAGCTATCCTATGTTAGAAGGGGAGCTCTCCTCTTGCAGACAAATAACAAATCTACGAGTAAGCGATGGCAAAATAAGTTTACTTAAACTTTGCCGAGCGTGAGTATATTCAACGAACATATATTCGTTAACTAACAACTTTGTTCAGGGCTATTTTTAAGAATACCTAAAAGAAAGTTCCAAAATTTTTCAACCGAAGCAATCTCAACCCTCTCATCGGGAGAGTGGGGGTGAAGCATATTCGGACCAATTGAAATCATATCCAAATTTGGGTATAACGAAGATATAATACCACACTCCAGACCTGCGTGCATAACCTTAGTCTTAAGATCTTCCCCAAAAGAGGTTTTATAAAAATCTTTAGCAACATTTAAAATAGGAGAGTTTAAGTTAGGCGACCACGAAGGATAATCACCAAACAGGTCAACATCAGCATCAACAAGAGAGTATAAACTCCACAAACTTGATATGTAGTTATACTTTCGGCTATTCATAGTAGATCTAACCAATATCTGTACCCAAGCCTTACCATCCTTGCAATTGACAATAGCCAAATTAGAAGAGGTCTCAACCGTATCCTCAATACCGGGAATCATACGCTCCACGCCATCTGGCGTTGCATCAATAACATTAATAAATTTGCGTTGAAACTCCATAGGAAGAATACCAACAGGCATATTAACCTCCTGACAATCTAACAAGACAGCATCATCAATAATATTATATTCGTTCTGATAGAGTCGGCTAAACAGAGTAACCTCTTTTAAGAAATCTTCGCAATCATCCTCGTTAACAACCACAATGGCATTAGCATAACGCGGAATGGCGTTGCGAGTATCACCACCAATAATTTCTGAAACCCTAATACCGTATGCTTGAATACAAAAATTTAAGAATCTGACCAATAGTTTATTTGCGTTACCCCTGCCTCTATGAATATCAACGCCGGAGTGACCACCTTTTAGACCTCTGATAGTAAGTTTATAAGCCCTTCCATTAATATCGCAAACCTCGTTTGTATAGTTAAGCGAAGCCTTAAAATCAATAGCACCGGCACAACCAATAAATGCAGAGTTATCCTCTTCAGAATCGGTGTTAATCATAATGGAGTGCTTTAAAAAATCTTTATCTAAAAGAGCCGCTCCCTCCATACCGCACTCCTCATCGGTAGTAAAAAGAGCCTCAATCTCAGGATGGGGAATTTCATCGTTGTCCAAAATGGCAAGAGTAGCAGCAACGCCAATACCATTGTCTGCCCCCAGCGAAGTATCCTTAGCCTTAACCCAGCCATTATCAACAAAGATAGTCAGTGGGTCAGTCGAGAAATTATGCGAAGAGTTGTGAGTTTTCTGTCCCACCATATCAATATGAGATTGAATGATAACCCCCTTACGCATCTCCATACCTTTAGTAGCAGGCTTATGTATAAGAATATTCCCAGTCTTATCTTTTACATAAGAGAGAGCTCTCTCCTTTGCGAAATTTATAATATACTCCGATATCTTTTCAAGGTTATGTGAAGTATGGGGGATTTTACAAATATCGTAAAAGAAACGCCATACACTCAAAGGTTGTAAAGGTAAAATTTGTTCTCTCATATCAGATGCCAGTTATCAGTTAACGAACATACGTTCGTTGAATATACTCACGCTCGGCAAAGTTTAAGTAAACTTATTTTGCCCTCGCTTACTCGTAGATTTGTTAGTTGTCAGTTAATTACTATTTACTAACTTATTTATATAATAACAAAAGCCACTTACAAATTGTTCTCCCCTTTAACTCTTTTTTTATAGAGCGAGATAGATACAAAAGTATAAATACCCACTAAAATTGTCATAATAAGTTGAGCACCGTGAGCAACAAGAGCAAAAGCCCCGGCAGTATCATTATTCAAACCATAAAGAGTAAGAACAGCAATAACAGCCCAGTGCCAAGGGCCAAGTCCGCCCTGAACAGGAACACCCATTCCAATGCTACCCATTAAGAAACAAGAGAAGGCACAAACAACGCCTAACGATTCGGTCTGTTTAAAGGCAAAGAAACAGACATAGAGCTCAACAAAATATAGGAACCACATTAAAACAGTGTAGAAGAGAAACAATCCCTTCTTCTCCATTTGAAAAATAGTTTTAAAACCATTAATCAGATTATTTACCATCTCCTTTATTTTGATGATAAGGGGATTGTCACTTTTAAAGCGGAATAACCAAACCAGAGCAATAATACCCACTGCAATAACGCTATAAAGGGCAGGGGAGGTAAGAACATTAATAACCCCCTCTTTGACAGATGGGTTATTGTTTAGAATCTCTTTTAAAACATCGAGTTGTAAAAAGAAGGTAACAACAGTGATAGTAATAACAGTAAGAGTGTCGGTTAAGCGTTCCGAAATCATTGAGCCTACCACCTTTATAAACGACTTATCTTCACTTTGAGCAACGTAAGCACACCTCCAAACTTCACCTACCCTTGGAAGAATAAGATTAACAGCGTATGTCCCAAAAATAGCATTAGTCAAAACCCTCATCGAAGGGTTGGCAGGGAGAGCCTTTAACTGAATTTTCCAGCGTAAAGCCCTGACAATATGGCTAAGCAAACCAATAACACCAGAGAGAAAAATCCACCAATAGTTAATATCATATTGAAGAATTTTTCCCACCTCTTCCATATTCAACTTACTATAAATATACCACATAAGCCCCACGCCAAATGCAAGAGGAATAATAAATTTAAATATATAAGAGGTTATTCGTTTCAATTTTTTAAGAATTTAATTATCTTTGCGTGATTGTACTCTCTGTTTTTATTACTAAAACAACTGCAAAGGTAACCTTTTTGTAGATAAAAGAGAGTAAAAAGTCACAAAAATATATAATAAAGAGATAAAAGTTGTTCAATAATGGCAAAGTTGGTACGACCTAAAAAGAGTTTGGGACAACATTTCCTAACCGATCTTGATATAGCACGTCGAATAGCGGAGACACTATCCGACTACAAAGGTATGCCCATATTGGAGGTGGGACCAGGAATGGGTGTGTTAACACAATACCTATTAGAAGAAGGGCACAATGTAACAGTTGTAGAGATAGACAAAGAGTCGGTAGCCTATTTGAACAAAAACTTTCCTCAGTTATCAGGAAGAATAGTAGAGGGCGACTTCCTTCAAATGAACCTGTCGCAGGTGTTCGGTAAAAACCTATGTGTAATCGGAAACTACCCCTACAACATATCAAGTCAAATATTTTTCAAAGTATTAGACTATAAAGATATGATACCCTGTTGCAGTGGAATGATACAAAAAGAGGTGGCAGAGCGACTTGCAGCCAAACCCGGAAGCAAAACCTACGGAATACTATCGGTATTGATGCAGGCGTGGTACAATGTAGAGTATCTCTTTACCGTATCGGAACACGTATTTAATCCGCCCCCAAAAGTAAAATCGGCGGTAATACGTATGACACGCAACAATGTCACGGAACTGGGGTGTAACGAGCAATTATTCAAACGCATCGTAAAAACCGCATTCAATCAACGTCGCAAAACAATGCGAAACTCGTTAAAACCCATAATACAACAAGGGTCGCCAATACTCGCAAATGAAATATTTGCACTACGCCCCGAGCAAATATCGGTAGCACAATTTATTGAGTTGACCAACGAGATAGAAAACCATATCGTTAAACCCTAAACAATGCACAACGATGATTGAACTATCACCCGAATACATAAAAGACCTACAAAACATAATAGAAGAGAAAGATACCGACAAGATAAAAGCCTTATTAAAAGACCTTCACCCTGCCGATATAGCCGAAATATACAAAGAACTAAGCCTAGAGGAGGCTGAGTTTACATACAACCTGCTTGAACCTGAGATAGCAGCAGAAGTATTGATGGAGTTAGAGGAAGACGACCGTCAAAAACTTTTGAAACACGTCTCAAACGAGGAGATTGCACACCAAGTCATAGAGCAGTTGGATACCGACGATGCCGTTGACCTAATCCGAGAGATGGATGAGGAGGACCAAGAGGAGATTCTTGCCCACATCGATGACGTAGAACAAGCAGGAGACATTGTTGACCTATTGAAATACGATGAAGATACAGCGGGAGGATTAATGGGAACCGAGATGGTAATCGTTAATGAAAACTGGAGTATGCCCGAGTGTCTAAAAGAGATGCGTCAACAAGCTGAAGAGATGGATGAAATCTACTATGTATATGTAGTAGATGACGACCACAAACTAAAAGGCGTCTTCCCATTAAAAAAGATAATAACCCACCAATCGGTAGCCAAGATAAAACACGTAATGAAGCGTGAACCAATATCGCTTCATACCGATACCCCAATAGATGAAGTAGCACAAGCCTTCGAGAAGTATAACCTTGTGGCAATGCCGGTAGTTGATAGCATTGGACGTTTGGTAGGACGCATCACTGTCGATGACATTATGGATGAGGTGCGTGAACAGTCAGAACGTGAGTATCAATTAGCATCAGGTATCTCGCAAGACGTAGAAGTAGATGACAACGTCTTTACCCAAACCCGAGCAAGATTACCCTGGTTGGTAATAGGAATATTTGGAGGATTGTTAAACTCAATAATGCTTGGCGGATTTGAGGCGGGACTTGCCGCAGTACCGGCCATAGCCCTCTTTATTCCCCTGATAGCAGGAACAGCAGGAAACGTAGGAGTACAATCATCGGCAATCATAGTACAGGGATTAGCAAACGGATCGTTAGACCTACGCAATGTAGGAACACAAATCCTGAAAGAGGTAGGCGTATCGTTAATCAACGCAAGTATAATAGCGTTGCTAACATTCGCATTCAATATGCTAATAGGAACAGAGGCCGATATAACAGTAGCGGTAAGCATATCACTATTTGCAGTAGTAATATTCGCTTCAATATTTGGCACATTAGTACCAATAACATTAGAGAAATTTAAAATAGATCCAGCCATAGCAACAGGACCCTTTATCACCACAACCAACGACATTGTAGGATTGTTGATATATATGCTCTGTTGCACATTGATGTTGGCATAGATAAGATTTTAGTTAACGAACATGCGTTCGTTGAATCTGCTCACGCTCGGCAAAGTTTAAGTAAACATATTTTGCCCTCGCTTAATCGCAGATTTGTTAGATAATCTAATTAGACCAATTGGACTAATTAGTCTAATAAAAAAGAAGTAGGGACGCTGGACTGCCACGTCCGCAAAAGAGAATCAAAAGAAGTAGGGACAGAGCATAATCTGTCCGTAAAAAATATAAAATATAAACAAGCATTTGCTAACTATTCGGTATCATCCTAAAACCTGAGAAATTTTAGAAAAACAATACCACGAATAAGTCAGTCGAATGCTCACGTACTTTTACGTGGGCTTGGCTTATCCGGTATTGTGGGCAATCTCAGGGCCTAAGGATGTGGATATAGTCAAGTCCACATTTTTTTGTGCCTTATTTTGCTCATAATAGATTAGGATAGCCAATGCAAAATACTCACGTAAAATGGAAAAAGTACACATTGGCTCCATAATACGGGGCGAACTACGTAAGCAGAACAAGAGCAATCGCTGGTTAGCAGAGCAAATAGGAGTAGTGCCTCGCACTGTAAATAAGATATTCTTAAAAGAGTATCTCGATACCTATCTGTTACTCAAAATATCAAGAGCAATGAATGTCGATTTCTTTGCCTACTATTCACAAACCTTAAACTCTTAGCATCCGCTTTTTTTTTCAACTATGCCCAATTAGGGCAGTTGCCCGTATTGGGCAAAATAATATATTTGATTTTATTCTATAATTAGTTTTCTTTGTAAAAAATATTTAATTATAGAATCTACTTATATGGAAAATTCTCTTACATCACCACATAGAATAAAAACAACAAGAGTGTGTACATTGATGATTACCCATACGTGTAATTTAAATTGTACTTACTGTTTTGAAAAGTATAAGTCATCTAAAAAGATGACTTTTGATGTTGCTAAAATGATTTTGGAGGAAGAATTTAAAAATTATAAAGGAGATGTTGCAAAAGAAAGGTTGGCTATTGAATTATTTGGAGGTGAACCATTAACAAATTTTCCTCTAATACAACAGATTTATGAATGGACAAAGAATCAAAATTTACCATTTAATTATATTTTTCAAATAACAACAAATGGAACATTATTAACTTCCTCAATAAAAGAATGGTTGAAAGAAAGAAAAGATGATTTTAGAATTGTTCTATCTGTTGATGGAACTGAGGCTATGCAACACAAGAATAGAGGTTGTGACCTTTTAAATTTGCCCATTAGTTTTATCAAAGAAGTATGGCCAAATTCATATTTTAAACTAACACTCTCATCAGATACTTTACCTAATTATTCAGAGGGAATTATATCATTGTATGAGAAAGGTTATAAAATAGCAAGTTCATTAGCAGAAGGACAATGTTGGAAAGAGGATGATTATATAATATACAAGAATGAACTTGAAAAAATTTGTGAATACTTTCTTAATCATCCAGAGAAGGAGTTAGAACATCCATTCAATTTCCTTTTTAAAGAATATACTGACCAAAGAATAAACGACAAGTTGCCTCATAAGAATTGTGGATGTGGAACTACTATTGCAATGTATGATACTGATGGTACTTTATATCCTTGTCATTTGTTCTTGCCAATGGTACATGGAAATCATTCTGTTTTGAAAGAGATTAAGGATATTGATTTTTCTAATCCATCTGTATTGGTAGATAATAGTTGCATATCTTGCCCTATTTTAAAAATATGTAAAACTTGCTATGGATATAATTATGCACAAAGAGGTAATGTAATTTTTCGTGATAAAGGAATGTGTAAATTGCGATTAGTAGAGGCAAAAGTTATATCTATGTTTCAAATAAAATATTTTACTAGTCTAAAAAGAAAATTGAGCGATTATGAACTTTTGATGTTGAAAACGGCTCTTTCTTGTTATAAACATTTAAAGGACATATCAATATAATTAACTTATTTATTAACAATCTAAATTTTAAACAATGGATGCTAATATTATCAAAAACGCAGAAGAAATTGTGAAAAACAATCAAGATGTTGTTTCAAGAGTTGAAGTAGAAATTTGCAATATAGGTTGCGAATTATGTACAAACTGTTCAGGTATTGTTGGTGGATAAAACCAGAGGATACTAAAAAATCATTATTAAATTTGGGACTGCTAACAGTCCCAAATTTATAATTAAGGCTTGTTAAAACAAATTATTAATTAAAGATACAATATCTACCATTTCCCTATCTACGGAAGAGGGGTTAGGGGAGAGGCTTTTATATTATAACCTTCACAACTCCCTCGCTTGTAACAACAAGGTAAATGCCTTTGTTAACTTTAATCTGAGCATCTGTATCGCAGAAAATATCTTTTACAACTTCTCCTGCAATGTCTACAATCTTAACGTTGCCAGTGTAGTTGTTAATATTTATAACTCCGTCAGAGGCATATATTTTGGCAGAATTGCTCTCGCTATCTTCAATACCCGATAAATCGGTTACATCAACAACTATGTCGTATGCAATACCTTTATCTAATGATGTAGTACAAGCGTCAGGGAAACTACCCCAAGCATTAGTATATATAACCCTTATGCGAGATGCCCCCAAAAGAGCATTGTCTGGAACAGAAATTTCTGTTGTTATATTCATACACTCATTATAGTTACCATATACATTGTGTGCTGGAGGATTATTACCCCATGTAGTAACAGCAGAGCCAAATTCACCATCAATATCAAAATCGGTAAATAGTGATGCGTGGCAATAGCGAATATCTTCTCTAACGCTGTAATTGCTTCCCGTACCAAGTGATTTTGCAACAAGGTTTAGTGTAAATGAGTTTCCTCTGCCAACTCTTATTGTGTCAGGAACAATAAAGTATTCACTTCCGGGATGAGACGATGCCGAGTAAGATATATTCTCTTCTGCCCCACTCGATGTTATTGCTGTAAGGTAGTTATCTGTATAGTGATTGCCGGAAGGGGTACAATAACCAACCTCACCGGGGAGACCTCCACCTGAAGAGAGTTCGTTAAAGGTTGCAATAAACTCTGTGTTTGCCGATATAGTTGCAGTATAAGGGTTCTCGTAACTTACCACTGATGTTCCAATACTCCAACCCGCAAACTCATAACCTTCAAAAGGAGTAGCAGTAAGAGTTACCGTTCCGCCCTCTTCAACCTCTGTTGCCGAACTTGTTGCACTACCTCCAACACTGGCTGTAACGCTAACCGAGTATTTGGTTGGTGTTGGTGGTGTTACAGGCTCATCGCTACCATCTTTTTTAATTGTAACTATAAAACTCTCAACTGTGATATATTGCTGACCGGTTTGAGAAACAGAGAGGGTAAACGATGTTGATTGAGCGTTTAATCCCGAAGCCGACAGATTTTGGTCGTTAGTGTTGGTTGGAGTGTTAGTTGTTGTTCCGTTTGAAACTGTTACTTGACCTTTATGCGAACTTGATACCCAATAGGTCATATTGTAGCCTGTAATTACATATCCTGCGGGAACAGATAGAGTATAAGTTACATTGTCATATCCGTTAGTGTTACTATCGTATACGTAGGCATAGTATCTGTCGTAACTGTTTGATAATCCATAAACCTCAGTTGTTCCACTTGTTGAGGTTAGTTGCAGAGCAACAGGGTTATTTGTGTTTGTAGTATATGTCCAAGTGCTGCTTCTCGCACCACTTGCATTGGTCTTTGTTCCGCTCTCATGGCTAACAACGTAATCGGCAACTGCCAATGAAAACTCTGCTGTAATTTCAATACCGCTTGTTGCTATAAATGTAAAATCTTTAGTATCTATATTTTTAGTAGAGCCATTGCTTGTTACAGACCATCCATTGAAAATATAACCATCTTTTGGCGTTGCAGTTAAAGTAACCTCTTGATTCTCTTTTGCTGTGATAGTTGTTCCCTGTATAGTACTTCCGTTATATGATACAGAACCATAACTGCTGTTATAGGTTATGGGTATTGATATATTTGTTGTGCCAACAACTAAAAAATTGGCAATATATGTATTGTCAGTAGTATTGCTTGTAACCTTAGTGTTAAAACTCTTTTCGGTACTGACAATAGAACCATTGCATGTCCAGTTATTAAATGTGTAGCCGCTGTTAGCAGTAGCGGTAAGAGTAACGGTAGAATTTTCAAATAGCGATGCGGTTACTGAAGTGCCGATAGTTCCTCCGTTGATTGAGACTTTACCTGCAGCAGAAGGTGAAACCGAAGCATTAACCTCAAACTCCTCCTTGTTTGGCATAAAGTTGAAATATGCATAGTTGCTTGTAATGTAGTTGCGTGAGGCATCGGGGGTTATTGCACTTATTGTAAAATATCCGTTCTGGCTTCCACTCCAGCCCCAATTAAAGTGAAAATAGTCATTGCTTGTGTAGCCGTCAACAACAAACATATGCTTACCGTCTATTTGACCGGGATTTATAGCACTTGTAGCCCTGTATGGAACGGGGCAATTATTATTTAAACTCTCTTTTAAAAGTCTCTTCCATTCGGTATCACCAACCATATCTCTGCTTGTTGATGGCACGTTATTATAACCAAAACTCTTTTGAAGATACTCTGTTGAACCCAATCCTGCACTCACGTCAGTAGAACTTGTACCATACGAAGCCATAAATCTGTATCCAAGGTCAACCATTATCTCGGCAACTTCAGTTGCTTGAGCATCGGTATATTGTCCCGATATATAGTTTAATGGCATATTTTCCCACTCATATACTCTTTGGCTTATATCTGTGGGTTCTGCTGTATTAGGGTTATATACTTTTCCAGTTCCGCTAATGGGCCATTCGTGATAACGCATAACAATGGCATATGCAGTTGGAACACATCCTGTTAAACAATGAGATGTACCACTTGTTGGGCAGAGATTGTTAAAAGGAGAACCTTGTCCCCAATTTGCAGTTTCAAGTTGTTTGACAATAGTCCCTCCTGTCTCTGTGGCTGTTGCTTTTAGACTTTTTGTTGAGTATGATATGTTTTCTCTAAAATATTTAATCTCTTTATCAATACCTTTTAAATACTCTTTCATTGGGGCAGGAATCTCATCTGATGAATTAATGCTACCTTCAAAAGAGTATCCTATAACCTCTTGTAAATTATCTTCTGCCGAAACAATAACAAAAGCCTTTTCGTTTGAGAATACGTAAAATGTAGGCTCAACTTCCTCTTCTTTCAATAATGAAGAACTTTGATTGTATAGTGAGTTACTATCCCAAGCATATTCCAGTTGAGAATCAATATTCTTTATCAACTTGTTGCCATTCAATGTTTTTGCAAAAAAGTTATTTGCAATCTCATTTGCACCGTCAATGGTAATAACTTCAGCGTTTACATTGCCTATAAATGCAAATAGAGTAACTAATATACCCCAAAAAGTAAAATTTCTCATAAACTAAATCTTTATAAAATTTTATTATGCAATATTCGTTATAAATTTTTTAATATGCAAATATTCAGTGTGCTAAAAGTGTTTTTAATCACCTAATTCTGCTTTTGCTCTTTCAAGATTTTCGCACTGCTCTTCCCAATACTCCATAATAATACCTAGTTCTCTGTTCAACTCTCCATGCTTTTGACAAAGGTCAATGTTTGAAAAACCTTCGGGAGTAGCCAGTAACTTTTCAACTTCGGCAATCTGCTCTTCAATCTTAGAAATACGTTTCTCTGCATCATTCACACAGTTTTGGAATTGCCTTATTTTACGTTGAATCTCTTTACGTTCCATATATGAGAGTTTGTTCTCCGAGATCTCTTTTGGTTTCTCTTCAACCTTCTCAACTCTCTTCTTTTCCAACTCCACTAAACTCTCAATTTTGCGTTTTTGAAGAAAGTCGTAAATGCCTCCCAGATGCTCCGTAACTTTTCCGCCACCAAACTCATACACCTTTGAAACAAGTCCATCAAGAAACTCTCTGTCGTGCGAAACAATAATTACAGTTCCGTCAAACGCCTCAATAGCCTTTTTGAGAACATCTTTAGTACTCATATCAAGGTGATTTGTAGGCTCATCCAGAATAAGCAAATTAACAGGTTCAAGAAGGAGTTTTATCATTGCTAACCTTGCTCTCTCTCCACCCGACAGAACTTTTACCTTTTTATCTGATGCCTCACCACCAAACATAAAAGCACCCAATATATCACGTATCTTAGTGCGTATATCGCCAACCGCAACGCGGTCAATAGTGTCAAAAACAGTTAACTCCCCATCAAGAAGTTGAGCCTGATTTTGAGCGTAGTATCCAATCTTAACGTTGTGTCCTATCTTTAAATTACCGTTAAATTGAATCTCTCCGTTAATACACTTTACCAGAGTTGTTTTACCCTCTCCGTTTTTACCAACAAAAGCAATCTTGTCGCCACGTTTAAGAGTAAAAGTAGCATTAGAGAAGATATGACGTTCGCCATAATATTTGCCTACACCATCAAGAATAAGAGGGTAATCTCCAGAGCGAGGAGCAGGAGGGAACTTAAGATTTAATCTTGATGTATCAACCTCATCAACCTCAATACGCTCAATCTTTGCAAGTTGTTTGATGCGTGATTGTACCTGTACCGATTTAGTTGCTTTATATCTAAATCTCTCAATAAACTCCTCCGTATCTTGAATTTGCTTTTGTTGATTTTCGTAAGCCCTCATCTGTTGTTCCAACCTCTCGGCACGAAGTTCAACATATTTTGAGTAGTTTACTTTGTAGTCGTATATCTTTCCAAGAGAAATCTCAATAGTTCTGTTTGTAACATTATCAATAAAAGCCCTATCGTGCGAAACTAACATAACAGTGCTTCCGCTTGTTGACAAAAAGTTCTCTAACCATTGAATAGACTCAATATCCAAGTGGTTGGTAGGCTCATCAAGTAGTAGTAAATCGGGGCGTCGCAAAAGAATCTTTGCAAGTTCAATACGCATACGCCAACCACCACTAAACTCCGATGTTGGTCGGTCAAAATCTTCTCTAACAAAACCTAAACCTAAAAGAGTCTTTTCAATTTCGGCTTGGTAGTTCATTGCACCCATAATTGCCATATGTTCGTTGGCAATTGTGAGTTCATTAATAATATCGTTATACTCTTTGCTCTCATAATCGGTACGTTCGGCAAGAGCTGTGTTAAGTTCTTCAATATGCTTTTGTAACTCAAAAATCTCAGCAAAAGCAGTCTCAGTCTCTTTCAGCAGAGTTTGAGTATCTGAAACCGGCATATGTTGAGGCAGATAGCCGATAGTGATGCCCTTAGGAACAGATACATTGCCATTAGTGGGGATTTGAACACCGGCTATTATCTTTAGCATAGTAGATTTTCCTGCACCATTGCGTCCCACTAAAGCAATTCTGTCGCGTTTATTAATAATATATGATATATTGTCGAAAAGAGGAGTTGCTCCAAATTCAACAGATAGTCCGTTAATAGAAATCATAAATAAAAAAATATATTACAAAGTTACAAAAAAATGTGACCAACTACCGAAAAAATATATATTTTTACAAGAAATATATATCATATAATTATGAGCTCGTTTTTATATAGTGTAGCAAAAGCTTTTTATCATGGCAATGCCGAGAATTTAAGAAACCATACATTTGTATTTCCCAGTAGAAGAGCGGAACTGTTTTTCTTAAAACATATATCAAAATTATCAGGGAAGTATATATTCTCCCCGTCAACAATAACTATTGATGATTTTGTTTCTCAACTATCGGGTTATGCACCAGCCGACCGAATAGAGATGCTGTTTTTGTTATATAATCATTATATAAAGGCAACCTCAAGAGAAGAGTCTTTTGATGATTTTTACTATTGGGCAGATATCTTGCTAACCGATTTTGATGATGTTGATAACTTCTTAGTTGATGCTTCAAAGATTTTCTCAAACATATATGACCTAAAAGAGATTGATGCTCAATTTAAAGATATGCTCTCTGAAGAGCAGATACAGTTTCTGCAACGATTTATAAAAAACTTTAACTTAGGCAAAAAGGAGGATTCCGCCAAAAAAGAGTTTATGTCGTTGTGGCAAGTGCTATACACTTTATATCAAGGGCTACGTTCCGACTTGGATTCACGAGGATGTGCATATACCGGAATGATGTTACGTTCTATTGTTGAGAAGATATCAACTAATGAGATAACAAAAAAGGATATAGAGTTACGTTACAAAAAAATAGTATTTATAGGGTTTAACCTGCTTTCAGTAGCAGAGGAGACAATGTTTGCCCAATTAAGAGATATGGGAGTAGCCGATTTCTATTGGGATTATAATATGCCAATAAAAGATGATAAATTCTCAATAATGTCCGACTCTATGAGTAAGAATATTGAGAAATTTCCATCAGCATACAATCTGTATGAGGTTGAAAACCAAAAATTCCCGGATATAGAGTTGGTGGCAATACCCTCAAATGTGGGGCAAACAAAATATGCGGGAGAGGTAATAAGTCAGATTATATCAAATGCCTCAGGAACAGAAGAAGATCGAAAAGAACAAGAGGCAAATACCGTAGTAGTTCTCCCCGATGAGAAACTACTATTGCCAATGTTGCATACTATCCCCTCTGCGGTAGATAGTGTTAACATAACTATGGGGTATCCATTGAAAGAAACACCTCTGTTTTCGCTCTTTAAATCCATATTTAACATCCATACAAAAGCAAAAGTTGATGAAAGCGGTCAAGTAAGATATTACCATCAAAATGTATTATCGTTATTACGACAACCAAACATAAAGGAGCTACACGGAGATACTGTATCAGACTTTATTGACAAAATAACAAAAGGTAATATTGTTTATATAACCTCTTCTGTAATCCCCGAAGAGTTAAAATATCTCTTTCCGAATTTATCAACTAACGATGAGAAGTTTGAATATTTAAAATTGATAATTGACAAACTTTGCGAAAATTTAAATAAGAAAGACTCAATAACGTGCGAGTTCCTTTACTATTACAAGATGATAATAAATCGTCTGCAAACATTAGTAAAAGATTTTCCGTTGCAAGATAATACTCTATTCAAGTTGATTGAAAAGATGAGTTCATCAATAAAAGTTCCTTTCAACGGCGAACCACTATCGGGATTACAAATAATGGGAATTCTTGAGACTCGAGCATTAGACTTTGATAATGTAATAATATTATCGATGAACGAAGGATGCTTTCCTGCCGATTCTCGTGGCGATACATTTATACCATACAATGTACGCAGAGGATTTGGAATGTCGTCGTATGAGCAACGCGATGGAATAGCAGAGTACTATTTCTATCGCCTTCTATCACGTGCAAAACGAGTTTTTTTAACATACGATTCACGAGCCGAAGGAGCAAAAGTAGGAGATTTAAGTAGGTTTGTATATCAATTAAAATACCAATATAACAATAAAATAAACTCTTTTATAGAGAAGAATATAAACTACTCAATCAAGTTATCAAGTAGTAAGCAAGTAGTAGTTGAGAAAAAAGGGGAAGTGTTAGAAAAACTAAATGCATATAAAAAAGGAGGAGCAAAAGCGCTTTCAGCATCAACGTTAAATAGTTATATAGACTGTCCTCTAAAATTCTATTTCTCAAGCGTTGAGAATATAAAAGAATCTGATAAAGTTTTAGAGGATCTTGATTCTTCGGTATTTGGAACAATCTATCACGATGTGATAGAAAAAATATATCAACCCTATATAGGTAAAACTATAACAAAAGAGATTTTAGAAGAGCTTCAATCTCAAACAGATAAAATAGAGAGTATTACATTAGACTCTTTTGCAAAAAACTATTTTAAATCTTCAACAAAAAAGAATTTAACAGGAAGACTGTTTTTGCGTGGTGAGATAATAAAGAAGATGGTCGATAGAACATTAGAGATAGATAAGGGCAGAGTACCGTTTGTAATGTTGCAAACAGAGTTGAATTTGAAAACCTTAATAACGTTGCCAACTAAAGAAGAGGTGCAACTAGTGGGAAAGATTGACCGATTAGATTTAACATCCAACATAAACATAATTGATTATAAAAGTGGTGATGTGGTGTCAGATTTTTTTGATATTGATGATATATTTATACCGGCTGCTAAACGTAAATATCAGGTATTTCAACTTCTCTTTTATGTATATCTTTTGCAGATATCTATCGAAGAAGAGATTGCCCAAAGTGGAACAAATACCAAACTGAAAGATTTAATGAAACTTGCAAACATTAATACTCTTTCGCACGGAATGATGTTCTCTCCGGGATTGTATGCGTTCAATAAATATTTTTCAGAAACATTCAAGTGGGAAATCAGAAAAAAAATAAGTCCAAGAGTAACTGAAGAATTTATTGTTGAACCCAATAATTCAATCTTCAATGAGTACGTGGAGCGATTAGAGAAGACTATATCGGAAATATTTAATGAGGAGATACCTTTTACTCAAACAGAAGTAGAAGCAAATTGTAAATATTGTCCATATACCAATATATGTAAAAAGTAAAGTTTAAACTATTGTATAAAAAAAGAGGCTATCCAACTAAAAATTGTGATAGTCTCTTTAGTTTTGAAATTTTTAGAAGTTGCTTGCACTCAGCATAGTTTGTATAAATGCTACTCTGCTTTTGTTTACTCGCAACTTTATAAGAGTTGGTAAAAAACAGGCATTATAATATTGAAAACAACACTCTTGTTTGTTAATTATGAGACACCGTCTTTTACTATTATGATACTATTAAATAAATGCTCAATTAAAAATAGAGCTCTCCAAAAAACTCTGGACGGTGAAAGTCGGGAGCAGGAGTATCAATCTTGTTCCAACTAACATAATGGGGAATAGATGTTTTGTCGCCACATTTGTAGAAGTTAGCCTCAATCATTTGAGGTATATTTTTACTATCTACACCCATCATATCAAAAGGAATAGCAACAACAACTTGCCAAGAGTGAATACCTTCTTTCTCTTCAAAAGGTTCGTTGCCTAAACTGCTCCATGTTTTTATTCTTGCCATTTGTTCATCAGAGTAGTGAGTGCTTTCTGTTCTGCTTTTACGTTTTGAAGAGAGAGCAGTACCAATGCAGTTAAATTCAAAATTGTAATATTCGCTCTCTCCGGGAATCTTTGCAAAGAACTCAACACAACTATCTTGATATACGTGTGAATTATACTCTTTATTTACTGCACGAATATAACTACCTCTAACAAAGAAACTGATAAAAAGGTAGTTGTCGCTACGAGCAACATCAAAAGCCACAATAGGTTTATGCGGAAACTCATCCCAGTTAATCTCCGAAACATAATCTCTTTGTGCATTACCCTCCATTTGGTTGGCAACTTCGTTTAACTCTAACCCTTCAAGTTGAGGCATATAAACTGCCTTAATACTCTTTTTCATTATCTTTATAATAGTTAGTTGAAATAATTATATACACCCGAAACAAAACCATATGTGGCCATTATTAAAATAATAGAACCTATACATCTGTTGATAATCCAAAGCGAGCGTAAATTAAATTTTGACCTCACCTTATCAATAAAATATGTAATGGTAAACCACCATAGCATTGCTCCTCCAATAATTGACGCATATCCAATCAGGTAGTCATGAAATTGCGATTCGGCAGAAAAGAAGTTGAATCGAGCAAACAATCCAATGAATAAAAATAGAATCAAAGGATTTGATAGCGTCAAAAAGAAAGCCGAAACTAGATCCTGAATATGGTTTGCTGTTTTAGGTTTTTTGATATTTAGATTCTTAGCTGGATTTTGTCGGTAAATATATATACCAAAACCAGCAAGAACAAGACTTCCAAGTATCTGAATAATGAGTTCGTAGTTTTCAATAAAATCTAAGATTATAGAGATACCAAAACCGGTAAGAACAGCATATATCAAATCTGAAAGAGAAGCACCAATACCTGTAAACAAACCAGTTATTCTTCCTTTGTTTAAAGTTCTCTGAATACAGAGTACGCCAATCGGACCCATAGGAGCCGAAACAAAAACTCCAATCAGCAGCCCTTTTAATATGGTACTTATAATTAAATCCACAATTTATCTCAATTTATTGTATTAACTGCAAATTTAAACAAAATTTTTGTAACACATCCAATTTTTTAGCATTATAAATTTTAAACAAAAAAACTTGAGTGTAAAAGTGTAAATATTTATGATTTTGGTTTTGCAAACCCGACTAAATTATTAATTTTGTGAGCAAATTAAGAATAAATTCGCTTTTGAGGAAATAATAAAGCATAATATAATAACTACTACTGATGGTATCATTTTTTAAAACCCTAACAAACAGCGTTATAGCGGTATCTTGTGATCATAAATTATCACAGGAAGAGATCGAAAAACTATGTTGGCTCTTTGGCTCAGCAAAAGAGATTAAACAAGATGTAATTTCAGGCAAGTTCGTAGGACCACGCAAGGAGATGATAACTCCATGGAGTACAAACGCCGTAGAGATAACCCAGAATATGGGAATTTCAGGTATAGCTCGCATAGAGGAGTACTTTAAAGTGAGTGGCAAAAACGTCAAATATGACGCAATGTTGCAACGACTTTACGATGGCTTAAGCGAAGAGATATTCAATATAAATAAAACTCCCGACGCAATAGTCTATATTGATGATATAGTAGAGTATAACAAAAAAGAGGGATTGGCATTAAGTGAAGATGAAATACAATATCTAAACGATTTGTCTGCAAGAATAGGTCGCAAATTAACCGATAGCGAGGTATTCGGATTCTCTCAAGTAAACTCAGAGCACTGCCGTCACAAAATATTCAACGGAATATTCGTAATAGACGGAGAAGAGAAAGAGAGTTCATTGTTTAAGATGATTAAGAAAACATCTGAAACAAACCCAAATAAACTGGTATCTGCCTACAAAGACAACGTAGCCTTTAACGAAGGACCACGAGTAGAACAATTTGCACCTGCAACACAAGATAAACCAGACTATTTCCAAGTTAAAGATATTGATACTGTCATATCGTTGAAAGCAGAAACTCACAACTTCCCCACAACAGTTGAACCATTCAATGGAGCAGCAACAGGAACGGGAGGAGAGATTCGCGACCGTTTAGGTGGAGGAAAAGCAAGTTTGCCAATAGCAGGAACAGCAGTATATATGACCTCATATCCACGCTCTGAGAAAGGACGTGCATGGGAAGGAGTAATGCCTGAACGTGAGTGGTTGTATCAAACACCAGAACAAATATTGATAAAAGCATCAAACGGAGCATCTGACTTTGGAAACAAATTCGGACAACCAATGATTTGCGGATCACTGTTAACATTTGAACACGAAGGTAATGATAAGAAATATGCCTACGACAAAGTGATAATGCTGGCAGGAGGTGTTGGCTTTGGAACACGTCGCGATGCAATAAAAGGAACTCCCACACCGGGCGAAAAAGTTGTAGTGATGGGAGGAGATAACTACCGCATTGGAATGGGTGGTGGTGCCGTATCTTCAGTAGAGACAGGAGAGTACGATAACGCCATAGAGTTGAATGCTGTTCAACGTGCAAACCCCGAAATGCAAAAGAGGGTATCTAACGTAATTAGAGCATTAGCGGAGGATGAGATAAATCCAATAGTATCAATCCACGACCATGGAGCAGGAGGACATCTTAACGCATTGTCTGAGTTGGTAGAGGCAACAGGAGGAAAAATTGAAATGGATAAACTTCCTATTGGCGACACAACTCTATCAGCAAAAGAGATTGTAGGAAACGAAAGTCAAGAGCGTATGGGTATGGTAATCCCCGAAAAAGATATACCATACGTTGAAAGAATAGCAGAACGTGAACGTGCTCCAATGTATGTAGTAGGAGAGACAACAGGCGATGATCGTTTTGTATTTGAGCAAAAAGATGGAGTATGTCCAATAGACCTTGCAATGGATGATATGTTTGGTAAGGCTCCTAAGACAATAATGACCGACTCAACTGTTGAAAGCAAATTTGAAGATGTAACATACACAACTTCAAAAATCCACAAATATATTGAGGATGTACTACAATTAGAGGCAGTAGCATGTAAAGATTGGTTAACAAATAAGGTTGACCGTTCGGTAACAGGAAAAGTAGCACGTCAACAATGTCAAGGAGAGATACAATTACCATTGAGTGACTGTGGAGTTGTAGCACTTGATTACAGAGGTAATGCAGGAATTGCAACATCAATCGGACACGCACCACAAGCAGCACTCGTTTCGCCCGAAGCAGGCTCGGTATTATCAATAGCCGAAGCATTAACAAACGTAGTATTTGCACCATTAGCAGAGGGAATAAAGAGCGTATCGTTAAGTGCAAACTGGATGTGGCCATGTAAGAACGAGGGTGAAGATGCTCGTCTATATAAAGCGGTTGAAGCATGTAGCCAATTTGCAATAGATTTAGGGATCAACATTCCAACAGGAAAAGACAGCTTGTCAATGACACAAAAATATGGCGAAGATAAAGTCTATTCACCAGGAACAGTAATTATCTCGGCAGGAGCAGAGGTGTCAGATATAAAGAAAGTGGTATCGCCGGTTGTTAAGAACAAACGCAATATGCCACTATATCATATCGACTTCTCATTTGATTCATACAAATTGGGCGGATCAGCATTTGCTCAATCATTAGGAAAAGTAGGAGGCGAAGTGCCAACTGTGCAAGATGCAGAGTACTTCAAGAGTGCATTTGCCGCAGTGCAAGAGATGATAAAGAGTGGAGTAGTTGCAGCAGGTCACGACATCTCAGCAGGAGGACTATTGACCACTCTCCTTGAGATGACTTTTGCAAATAGTGAAGGTGGACTTGAGATAAATCTTGACAAAATAAAAGAGAAAGATTTAGTAAAACTACTATTCAGTGAAAATCCAGGAGTTGTGCTACAAGTAACCAATGCACGTGAGGCAGAGGCAATAATGAAACAATATGGAGTACAATTCGTTAAAATTGGACGTCCAAGCAAAGAGCGTCATATAATAGTGGCAAAAGATGGAGCTGAGTACCAATTTGGAATCGATTACTTACGCGATGTATGGTACACTTCATCATATCTATTAGACCGCAAGCAAAGTGGAGTTGAGTGTGCAAAAGCACGTTTCAATAACTATAAAAAACAACCCATTAAGTGGAGAATGCCAAAAGCCTTTGAAGGAACAATGGCAAGTTATGGAATAGCTGCAGGAGCAAGACCATCAACAGGAGTTAAAGCAGCAATCATCCGTGAAAAAGGAGTAAACGGAGACCGCGAGATGGCATACTCACTATACTTGGCAGGATTCGATGTTAAAGATGTTCATATGACAGACCTTATGTCAGGACGTGAAACACTCGAAGATATCAATATGATCGTATATGTGGGAGGATTCTCAAACTCTGACGTATTAGGCTCAGCAAAAGGATGGGCAGGAGGTTTCTTGTGGAACGAGAAAGCAAAACAAGCATTGCAAAAATTCTATGCACGTAAAGATACTCTCTCACTTGGAATCTGTAATGGATGTCAATTAATGGTTGAGTTAGGATTGTTAACTCCCGATGATGATAAGAAACCAACAATGCAACACAACGATTCACACAAATTTGAATCAGAGTTCATTGGTTTAACAATACCACAAAACAACTCGGTAATGTTTGGCTCATTATCAGGAAGTAAGTTAGGAGTTTGGGTAGCACATGGTGAAGGAAAATTCTCACTACCATACTCGCCTAAACACTATAATGTTATAGCAAAATATAGCTATAACGAATATCCGGCAAACCCCAATGGATCACCCGCTGCAATAGCAGGTATTGCATCACCTGACGGACGTCATTTGGCAATGATGCCCCACTTGGAACGTGCAATATTTCCATGGCAATGTGCATATTATAACCCACAAAGAGCAAATGATGAGGTAACTCCATGGATTGAGGCATTTGTAAATGCTCGTAAGTGGGTAGAACAAAACAAAGAAAAATAATTAAGACACAACAATGGGAGGATTATTTGGAACCATAAAGAAAAGTGATTGTGTATCGGATCTCTTTTACGGAACCGATTACAATTCGCACTTGGGAACAAAGCGTGCAGGAATGGTAACAGTATCGGAAGGCAACTTTATGCGTTCGATACACAATATAGAGAACTCATATTTCCGTACTAAATTTGAAGGTGATTTGCCCGAGTTTAGTGGAAATGCAGGTCTTGGAGTTATTAGCGACACCGATGCACAACCCATAATCATAAGTTCAAAACTTGGTAAGTTTGCCATAGTGACTGTGGCAAAAATCAACAACCTTAAGGAGTTGGAGCAAGAACTGTTAGCACAAGGACACCACTTTTGCGAACATAGTAACAATATAACCAATCAAACAGAGTTGCTGGCGATGCTTATAGCAGAAGGCAAAGACTTTGTTAGCGGAATAGAGTATCTCTTCTCAAAGATAAAAGGGTCGTGTTCTATGCTAATATTGACAGAAGACTCAATAATAGCAGCACGTGACAAATACGGAAGAACCCCCTTATATATAGGAAGAGGGGCAGAGGGTAAAGGATTTGCGGTATCATCAGAAACATGCTCTTTCTCCAATCTTGGTTACGAGGTGGAACGATGGTTAGGACCGGGAGAGATAATGCGAGTAACAGCCGAAGGTTATACTCAAATACGCAAACCAAACGACAAGATGCAAGTATGCTCATTCTTATGGGTATATTTTGGTTATCCCTCATGCGAGTATGAAGGAAAGAACGTTGAAGAGATGCGCTATGATTGTGGAGAGGCAATGGGAAAATCTGATGATGTAGAGGTAGATTTCGTATCAGGAATACCCGACTCAGGAATAGGAATGTCGCTTGGATATGCAATGGGTAAAGGAGTGCCATACAAAAGGGCAATAGTAAAATACACTCCTACATGGCCAAGAAGTTTTACACCACCCACACAGGAGCGTCGTGAGTTGGTGGCAAAAATGAAACTAATACCCAATAAAGCACTACTAAAAGATAAACGAGTAGTATTTTGTGATGACTCAATAGTTAGAGGAACGCAGTTGCGTGACAACATAAAAGATTTATATCGTTATGGAGCAAAAGAGGTGCATATCCGAATAGCGTGTCCACCAATGATATATCCATGTAAGTTCTTAGGATTCTCGGCAACAAAGACAGAATTAGAGTTGATATGTCGCAGAATAATACAGGATTTAGAGGGAGATCATAACAAAAACCTTGATGTATATGCTAAAACTGGATCACCACAATATTGTGAAATGGTTGACAGAATACGCGAGCAATTGGGAATAACATCATTAAAATTCAATCCAATTGAAACACTTGTAAAATCAATAGGATTACCCAAAGAGCAAATTTGTACACACTGTTTCGATGGGTCAAGTTACGAATAACCATTTATAGCATAGAGACTCAAAACAACTGCCATATCTCGAACAAAACAGAATGGCAGTTGTTTTTTTATAAAAACAATTGCTATGCTAAAACAAAAAATAACAGAGGCCTTAACAACATACGCAGGAGCATTACTTTGGGTAGCACACTATAACCTATCAATATCTCTAAATTTAAAAACTAAAGGGTATGAAAAATTATCCTCTCATATACGAACATTATATCAAAGACACATAGTACAATCAATAGAAATATACGACTATATAGCAAGGCAGGGAACAGTTCCGCAAATACGCGATATGGTTGATATCCCAATAACATTTGACTCTCCCGAAGAGGCAGTAGAGCGTTCATTAGTGCAAACCCTACGATTAACCGATGCACTTGAATCGTTAATGGATATAATTCTTCAGGCAAAAGACCATACCTCTTACGCAACTTTTCAATATCTCTTAAGAGAGCAATTTGATGAGGAGGTGTTATTGTCAAAACTAATAGAAAAATTAAAAAATAGATGTTAATAGAGAAAAAAACAAAATTTATAATAAAATAATACTGACAAAATTGCTGCCAAAAAGAATGGCAGCATTTTTGTTATATATTAAGTATAAAAGAACAGAAATAAAAACATACAAGATATGAGCAAGGAGAAAAAATCGCAAAACATTAATGAAACTGAGGAGATAAACGATTTTAAACAATCAGAAGAGGTGCAAAATATAGTACCCGAAACAGAGGCAACTTCGGACCAAGAGGGTACAGAAACTGACACATTGTCAGCAGAAGTGGCATCTTTGGCAGAAAAAGTAGAGCAACTGACAAAAGAAAAACTTCTTCTTATGGCAGATTTTGATAACTATCGTAAACGTACCATAAAAGAGAAAGCAGATTTAATAAAATCAGGAGGAGAAGAGTGTTTGAAAAATTTATTGCCAATCATTGATGATTTTGAAAGAAGTTTACAAGCCATAAATTCGGCAACCGATATTGAGGCATTAGTAGAGGGTGTAAATCTAATATACAATAAATTCAAAGGCTATCTTGCTCAAAACGGAGTAAAAGAGATAGAGACAACCGATGCTCCATTTAATACAGAGTATCACGAGGCAGTAACAACATTCCCCGTTGAAGATCCCGATAAAAAAGGTAAAGTAATTGATTGCGTTCAGAAAGGATATACAATGAACGACAAAGTGATACGATACTCAAAAGTAGTAGTTGGAGAATAAAGCATAAAATTATGGCTGAAAAAAGAGACTATTATGAGGTGTTAGAGGTCTCAAAGACCGCTACACCCGAAGAGATAAAAAAGGCTTATCGTAAAAAAGCGATACAATATCATCCTGATAAAAATCCGGGAGACAAAGAGGCTGAAGAGAAATTTAAAGAGGCAGCTGAGGCATACGAAGTGCTAAGCGATCCCCAAAAGAAAGCACGTTACGATCAGTACGGACATGCAGGAATGGGAGGAGCAGGAGGCTTTGGAGGAGGCTTCGGTGGCGGAATGAGTATGGAAGATATCTTCTCTCAATTTGGCGATATATTCGGAGGTCACTTTGGAGGCTTTGGCGGATTTGGAGGCTTTGGTGGTGGATCACGTAAACGCACCAATAGAGGAACAGATCTTAGAGTAAAAGTAAAACTAACCCTTAAAGAGATATCAACAGGCGTAGAGAAGAAGATAAAAGTAAAAAAATATGTAGCCTGTGAGCATTGTAACGGAACAGGAGCCGAAAACGGAACAGCATACACCACTTGTAGTAACTGTAACGGAAGCGGTGTTGTAACCAAAGTTCAACAAACATTCTTAGGGGCAATGCAATCAACAACTACCTGTCCACATTGTAATGGTGAGGGTAAAACCATTACAAAAAAATGTCCTCACTGTAATGGCGAGGGAATTGAAAAAGAGGATGAGGTTATAACAATCAATATTCCTGCAGGAGTAATGGATGGAATGCAACTCTCAATGCGAGGTAAAGGAAATGCAGCGCGTCATGGAGGAACACCGGGAGATCTATTAATATTAATAGAGGAGGAGTCGCACCCCGATTTACTACGTGATGAAAACGATTTGATATATAATGTGCTTCTTGATTTCCCTACTGCGGCTCTTGGTGGAAGTATTGAGATACCAACAATTGACGGAAAGGTAAAAGTAAAAATAGAACCAGGAACACAACCCGGAAAAGTTTTACGTTTAAGAGGTAAAGGTTTACCCTCTGTAAATCACTATGGAGTAGGAGATCTGTTAGTGAATATATCGGTATATGTTCCGGAAAATCTAAATTCTGAAGAGCGTAAAACATTAGAAAAATATCGCGATGCAAATAACTTCGCTCCAACTAAATCAGTTAAGGAGAGGATATTTTCTAAAATTAGACGTATGTTCGATTAATATTGATTATAAGAGGTCATCTACTACTTAACTTGGAGTATGTAAACTAGGTCACATACGTAATGTATGCTCCCTTCGTTTCCATACCCCAAGTTAATTGTATCTAACCCCTTCTAATCAATATTAAGGAGTGTATTTCAAAACTAAAAAAGTTGTATCTTACTCATTCTAACCACTCTTAAAAACAACAAGAGGTCATCTACTGCTTAACTTGGAGTATGTAAACTTGGTCACATACGCAATGTATGCTCCCTTCGCTTCCGTACCCCAAGTTAATTGTATCTAACCCCTTCTAATCAATATTAAGGAGTGTATTTCAAAACTAAAAAGTTGTATCTTACTCATTCTAACCACTCTAAAATATAACTTGGAGTATTGGAGCTTTCCATACCCCAAGTTAATCGTATCTACCCCCTATGATTATATCGTGGTTTAAAAGTAGGGACACAGCATGCTGTGTCCGTGTATTATTTTATAAAAAAGTTATAGAGTATTCTATTAGTTTCTTCTGCTTCTCACAATCTTAATGCCTTTGCGACGGATTGGAAGTTTAGGGAACATCTTCCTAAATCGGATAAGAGTGTAGGTAATATTCTTTCCTCCTGCAACAACCAAACAAACCGAAGCAATAATACATGCCAGACCTATGCAGTCGCGAGGAGTAAGAACCTCTCCAAAAACTGTAATACCAAAGAATATAGCAGTGGCAGGTTCAAGAACACCCAGTATAGCAGTAGGAGTAGAACCAATCTCTTGAATGGCTGTGGTTGTGCAAATTAATGATATTGCAGTGGGGAAGAGAGCAAGAGAGATAATATTACCCCACATATACCAAGTGTTGGGTAACAATATACCATCGCCAAAAAATAGTGAGCGGAAAGCAAACAGTCCCCAACCAAAAAGAAGAACATAAAATGTAACCTTAATGGTCGCCATATTCTCCAATCCTACTCTGTTGATACCAACAATGTATATAGCGTATGCCAGAGCAGAGCCCAATACAAGCAGAGTGCCGGCAAGACTCAGTGTCCCCTCTTCTCCACCTTCATAAAGCAGTCCAATGCCCACAAGAGCCATAACAATACATAAAACAGTTTGAAGAGTGAGTTTCTCTTTAAAGAACAGTGTCATTATTGCCGCCACCATAACAGGGTAAACAAAGAGTAGGGTAGATGCAATACCCGCATCCATATAGTTATAACTCATATAGAGGGTAAGCGAAGATGCAGCAAACAAAACTCCCATAATAAAGAGAGGTAAAATTTGTCGGCGTTCAATCTTAAAACTACGTCTTCGCCACTTTAACATAATGGCTAAAATAGGAATAGCAAAAAGGTATCTGAAAAACAGTACAGAGTCGGCATCCATACCATCGTTATACAGCGGTAAAGTAAATAGCGGATTCATTCCGTATGTTGCTGCCGAAATAGCACCTAAAAAGTATCCCTTAACTTTGTTGTTCATTTTTTTGTAATAAGGTATAAGAATATAACCTTTGCAAATTTACATAAAATCGTTACTCATTATAACACTCTTTACAAAAATATTTTTACAATAAATAAAATGTATTATTAAGAGTATAAAAAATGCAAGTTCTTAAGAAAAATACCTCAAGAACTTGCATAATAATATAAAGATTATACAATATGCATTATCTCTAACAACTAAAAACTAACAACTACCCGTAGGGCGGTTGAGTTCACGAAACCGACAACTAACAACTGATAACTGAAATCTAAACATGCTCCCAGCCTTGAGCCTTAAGGGTAATCTCTGTGCCATCGCGGGTAATCATTGCACAGCCCAAACTTTCGGCGGTAATATGACCAATAACAGAAACACCCTCAATTTGAGAAATCTCTTCGTGCTTGTCTAATGATACGGTAAACAATAGTTCATAATCTTCACCACCATTCATAGCGGCAGTCACCACGTTTAAGTTCATCTCTTCTGCGGTAACAGCAGTTTGATAATCAATAGGAATTCTCTCTTCATAAATCCTGCAACCAGTTTTGCTTTGAGTGCAAATGTGCATCAACTCTGAAGATAGACCATCTGAAACATCAATCATAGAGGAGGGAACAATACCTTTCTCTCCTAAAATTCTAACAATATCCTTACGTGCCTCAGGTTTAAGTTGACGTTCCAAAATATACTCTCTGCCCTCAAATTTAGGAGTAGCGCCCTCAACATCGTTCAGAACACTCTTTTCACGCTCCAAAAGTTGTAGACCCATATAGGCAGCACCAAGGTCTCCGCTAACACAAATAAGGTCATTCTCTTTAGCCCCGTTGCGTTTTGCAATTTTACTCTCTTCTGCAACACCAATACAAGTTATACTAATAGTTAAACCTGTCATCGAAGCTGAAGTATCGCCACCAACAAGGTCAACACCATATATCTCACACGCAAGTTTTATTCCGTCATAAAGAGCATCAATATCCTCAACAGCAAAACGCTTTGAAATACCCAACGAAACAGTAATCTGCTTAGGAGTACCGTTCATTGCATATATATCAGAGAAGTTAGCCACTGCCGCTTTATATCCTAAGTGTTTAAGTGGAACGTATGTCAAATCAAAGTGAATACCCTCTAAAAGCAAGTCGGTAGTAACAAGAGTTTGCAAATTGCCATTATTAATAATAGCGGCATCATCACCAACACCCAAAACACTCTCGGGGTTATTTAATTTTATCTCTTTAGTCAAATGATTAATCAAACCAAACTCACCGAGAGTTGAAATCTCAGTGCGAACAACATCTTTACTCATACATTATATATAATAGAAAATATTTTAAAATCAATGTTACTCCTCCAAGGTGAGTAAACGTCTCATAATTCTTGTCATTTTAGGCTGAGCCTCTTCGGCGGCACGTTGCACCTCTTCGTGCGAACATTTCTCCACAACACCCTCAACCCCTAAATCAGTAATAACCGACATTGCAAAAACTTCAATACCGCAGTGTCGAGCAACAATAACTTCGGGCACGGTGCTCATTCCAATAGCATCGCCACCAATAACCCTGAAATATTTATACTCGGCAGGAGTTTCAAAAGTAGGTCCCTGCGTACCAACATACACTCCGCACTGAAGTTTTATTCCCTCTTCATCCGCAATTTCAAAAGCCTTTTCTCTTAATATAGGAGAGTAGGCATCGCTCATATCGGGAAATCTTACCCCATGCTCCTCAATATTTCTTCCCCTCAAAGGGTGTTCTGGAAACAAATTGATATGGTCCTTAATAACCATTAAATCCCCAATCTCAAAATTAGGATTCATACCACCTGCTGCATTCGATACAAACAGACGTTTAATTCCTAACTCATGCATCACTCTTATGGGGAAAGTAACCTTACGCATATCGTATCCCTCATAAAAATGAAATCTTCCCTGCATAGCCAAAATTGGATTGTTGCCCAATTTGCCCAATATCAGTCTGCCCGAATGACCTTCAACAGTTGAAACGGGGAAATTGGGAATGTCGCAATAATTAATAATTTGTTGGTCATTAATATCATCGGCAAGTTTGCCAAGACCAGTACCCAATATAACCGCAGTTTTAGGAATATTAATAAACCTATCTTTGATAAACTTAGCACACTCCTTAATACAATCTAAATATTCGTTCATAGTAAAATAAATTAAGAAGATTATAACTATTGCTTTATGTTCTTAATCAAGCACTCCTCAAGAAGGGAGTCTTCATTGTTGTTAATTTTAACAACTAACGGAAGAGCATATATATGCATCTTTATCTCTTGAGGAATATTTAAATTTAGAATCCTTGCAGCATCCTTTTCTGTTGTAATTATATAAGATTTCTCTCTATTATTTTTAGCAATAGAATAGAACTTTTCAATAATATTATTAATATCTTTATTTGAGAAATTGTGATGATCACTAAAATGGATATCTTTCACAGTAGCACCGGTTGACCTCAAAAAGTCATCAAACTGCGAAGGGTTAGCAATCCCCGATACCGCTAAAATATTACAATCTTTGCCAATACAATTAATATCAAGTTCTTTAATCTCGTTCTCTTTAAAAACCGCAATAGGATTGTTATATGAAAAAGAGGAGAAGAATAACTTTTGATAAGGGAAAAGATTTACCCTTTTAATCATTATTCTTTTATCAATAGGAATGATGTTTTCAGGGCATTTAGTAATAATAACAATATTTGCTCTGAAGCGAGCAGACGCAGGCTCTCTTAGATTGCCAACAGGTAATAAAGAGTCGTTGTAGAACATATTGTTATAGTCACTTAACAATATCGAAACTTTAGGAGTAACATATCTATGCTGAAAAGCATCATCCAAAATAATAAGATTAGTTTGGGGTTTTAATTCCAAGATTTTTCTAATACCATTACGTCTGTCAGCATCAACAGCAACAGTAATATCCTTAAACTTCTGTTTAATTTGGAAAGGTTCATCTCCAATCAAGGCAACGGTAGAGTTTTCATCAGCAAGAATAAAACCTTTTGATTTGCGCTTATATCCTCTGCTTAAAAGAGCAATATTATATCTATCCTTAAGCATGCCGATGAGATATTCCGAATGAGGAGTCTTTCCAGTACCACCCACAGCAATGTTTCCAATAGATATAACAGGAATATCAAAACTCTCCGATTTAAGAACTTTCCAATCGAAAAGTTTATTTCTCAACCAGACCCCAAACTTATAAAGAGGTAATAGAGGATATAAAGCAACCCTTTTACTCATTATTGTTGAAATAATAGACCTTAATAAATACAAAGTTAAACTATTTCTTTAATAAAAAGCAAAATAACTCATATAAATATAGTAAAAAGAGAAAAATAAGTCAGTTTTCAGTTGTTATTAGCAAGTATTCTCTTCTTGATTTTGCTCATGCTCGGCATAGTTCAAGTAAACTTGACTTTGCTCTCGCTTACTTGCAAAATTAATAAACATTCGTTTCTTGATTTTGCTCATGCTCGGCATAGTTCAAGTAAGCTTGACTTTGCTCTCGCTTACTTGCAAAATTAACAAACATTCGTTTCTAATTTTTAATTCAAAAAAGAGTGTTTTATAACATAAAAATAATTCACTGAGAATATGCAAGTTACAGAAAAAGTAAAATTTTTTTGAAAAATTCTTACTAAAAAATTTGGTGAATAAGGATAAAGGTAGTAATTTTGCACTCGCTTTCGGGGAACAACCGAGGGCAACAAAAAAAGAGATCATTGAATATTTGAAAAAGACAAAGTAGTACGAGACGAGTAAAAAACGTCAACGTCAATAACTTTTAACGAGTTTAAATTGAGCATCGGATCAGGTTATTTACAGTAAAAAATAAATAACAAACATAATTACAACGAAGAGTTTGATCCTGGCTCAGGATGAACGCTAGCGACAGGCCTAACACATGCAAGTCGAGGGGCAGCATTTAATAAGCTTGCTTATTAAGATGGCGACCGGCGCACGGGTGAGTAACACGTATGTAATCTGCCTGTAACAGGGGGATAACCCAAAGAAATTTGGACTAATACCCCATAATATCAAAATGTTGCATGAAATTTTGATTAAAGGATTTCCGGTTACAGATGAGCATGCGTATCATTAGCTAGTTGGTAGAGTAACGGCCTACCAAGGCAACGATGATTAGGGGTTCTGAGAGGAAGATCCCCCACACTGGTACTGAGACACGGACCAGACTCCTA